>NZ_JALJRL010000016.1:0-146056 GCF_024519675.1 Mesorhizobium sp. Mes31
GCCCCTCATCCGCCTGCCGGCACCTTCTCCCCGTATAGTGACGGGGAGAAGGGAGCTAACGGCCGAAGGCCGAGCCCGCGACCGCGGGCCGCCGGTAGTCCGGCGCCCCCGCGGAGGGCCAGCCGCGTAAGCGGCGGTGCGGCCCGTGAGCGAAAACAAAACGCCGTCAGGCCGCCTTCTTCTTCGGCTGGATCAGGCCGCGCTCGACCAGAAGTTCGGCGATCTGCACCGCGTTGAGGGCCGCGCCCTTGCGCAGATTGTCGGAGACGATCCACATAGAAAGGCCGTTGTCGATGGTCGAATCCTCGCGGATGCGCGAGATGAAGGTGGCGTCCTCGCCGGCCGATTCCAGCGGCGTGATGTAGCCGCCGTCCTCGCGCTTGTCCAAGACCTGGCAGCCTGGCGCCTCGCGCAGGATATCGCGCGCCTGGTCGGCGGTGATCGGCTTTTCGAACTCGATGTTGACCGCTTCCGAATGGCCGATGAACACCGGCACGCGCACGCAGGTCGCCGTCAGCTTGATCTTGGGGTCGAGCATCTTCTTGGTCTCGGCCACCATCTTCCACTCTTCCTTGGTGGAGCCGTCGTCGAGGAAGACGTCGATATGCGGGATCACGTTGAAGGCGATGCGCTTGGTGAACTTCTTGACCTCGACGCCGTCGGCGACGAAGACCGCGCGCGTCTGCGTGAACAGCTCGTCCATGCCTTCCTTGCCGGCGCCCGATACCGACTGGTAGGTGGCGACGACGACGCGCTTGATGGTGGCGAAGTCATGCAGCGGCTTCAGCGCCACGACGAGCTGCGCCGTCGAGCAGTTCGGATTGGCGATGATGTTCTTGCGTGTGAACAGCGAGATCGCGTCCGGGTTCACTTCCGGCACGATCAGCGGCACGTCCTGGTCGTAGCGGAAGGCCGACGAATTATCGATGACGACGCAGCCCTGCTTGCCGATCTTCGGCGACCATTCCTTGGAGACGTTGCCGCCAGCCGACATGATGCAGATGTCGGTGTCGGAAAAGTCGTAAGTGTCCAGTGCCTTGACCTTCAGCGTGCGGTCGCCGAACGACACTTCCGTGCCCTGGCTGCGCCGCGAGGCGAGCGCCACGACTTCGCTTACCGGAAAGCCGCGCTCTTCCAGTATGTTGAGCATTTCCCGGCCCACATTGCCCGTGGCGCCGACGACTGCAACCTTGAAACTCATAAAGATCTCCTGTCCCTCTCCGCTCGGTTTTTGGAGAAAACCCGCCGGCCGATGCGGGTTCCGTCCCCCGGGCCGGACCCGGGAGAGGGTGGTTAGGCCAAGGGAATCACACCGTTTTGGTGGTGGTTTTTTTGGCCGTGGTTTTGCTGGAACGAGGGGACGCGCCGACGCGCCCGGCCCAATGGTTCGCATTGAGGCTGGGGGCATCGAATGCAAGAAGAGCCATCAAAAGGCCGCGCATCGAAAAACGATCCCGTTCGAAGCGGGCTTTTACGCGGTTTGCGTCAAGAGTCAATTGCGATGCTCAGCTTCCCCTTCTCCCCCTGTGGGAGAAGGTGGATCGGCGCGCGGCGCCGAGGCGGATGAGGGGTGTTCCGGCGGAGTGAGACGTTTGCGTTCCCTGGAACACCCCTCATCCGTCGCCTTCGGCGACACCTTCTCCCACAGGGGGAGAAGGGGAAGGCAGTGCCGCTTGCCCTGTACAACCGGGGCCGCAGGAAGTACGAACGGCCAAGATTGTTTGGCTGGCGCGGCGCCGGCCCCGGCACGCGCTCCATGACGAGCGCAGACCCTGAATTCCGAAAGAGCGAGATGTCCAACTTCGAAGCACTTGTTCCCGCGCTGGCAAAGGCGCTGGAAAAACGCGGCTATTCCGAACTGACCCCGGTGCAGAAGGCGGTTCTGGAACTCGGCGAGGCCGATGCACTGGTCTCGGCCCAGACCGGCTCCGGCAAGACCGTCGCCTTCGGCCTTGCTTTGGCGCCGACCCTTCTGGGCGACGCGGAGCGCTTTGGCCACGCCGCGGCACCGCTGGCTTTGGCCGTGGCGCCGACGCGCGAGCTGGCGTTGCAGGTGACGCGCGAACTGGAGTGGCTCTACGAACTGACCGGCGCCACGGTGGCGTCCTGCGTCGGCGGCATGGACATGCGCTCGGAGCGGCGTGTGCTGGAGCGCGGCGCCCATATCGTTGTCGGCACGCCCGGCCGCCTGCGCGACCACATCACCCGGCATTCGCTCGACATGTCGGCGCTCAAGGCCGTGGTGCTCGACGAGGCCGACGAGATGCTCGATCTCGGCTTTCGCGAGGATCTCGAATTCATCCTCGACGCGGCACCGGCCGAGCGCCGCACGCTGATGTTCTCGGCCACCGTGCCGCGCTCCATCGCCACGCTGGCGCAAGGATACCAGCGCAACGCCGTGCGCATCTCGGCCGCCGGCGAGGAGAAGCAGCATCTCGACATCGAATACCGGGCGCTGAGCGTTGCCCAGGCCGACCGCGAAAACGCCATCATCAACGTGCTGCGCTACTACGAGGCCAAGAACGCGCTGGTGTTCTGCAACACGCGTGCCGCCGTCAATCATCTGACCGCCCGCTTCAACAACCGCAACTTTTCCGTCGTCGCTCTGTCTGGCGAGCTCAGCCAGAACGAGCGCAGCCATGCGCTGCAGGCGATGCGCGATGGCCGCGCCAAGGTCTGCATCGCCACCGATGTCGCGGCGCGCGGCATCGACCTGCCCAATCTCGAGCTGGTGATCCACGCCGACCTGCCGACCAATCCTGAAACGCTGCTGCACCGCAGCGGGCGAACCGGCCGCGCCGGGCGCAAGGGCGTCAGCGCGCTGATCGTGCCCAACAGCGCCCGCAAGCGCACCGAGCGCCTGTTGCAGAACGCCGGGCTCAAGGCGACATGGGCAAGCCCGCCCTCGGCCGACGACGTGATGCGGCGCGACGACGAGCGCATCCTTGCCGACCCGGCTTTCGAAGAGCCGGTGAAGGATGACGAGCGCGGTTTCATCGACGCCCTTCTCGCCCGCCATGGCGCCGAACAGGTGGCGGCCGCTTTCGTGCGCCAGTGCCGCGCCAGCCGCTCGGCGCCGGAGGACCTGATGGACGTCGCGCCGTTCACGCCGTCGCGTGAAAGACCGGCGGGCGAAAACTTCGCGCGCCGGGACGAGGCGCCCAGCCGCCGCGACGATTTCGGCGCCAGCGTCTGGTTCTCGCTGTCGATCGGCCGCCGGCAGAATGCCGAGCCGCGCTGGCTGATCCCGATGCTGTGCCGCACCGGCAGCATCACCAAGCGCGAGATCGGCGCCATCAAGATGCAGCCGGAAGAGACCTACGTGCAGATATCGGCCGATTGGGCCGACCGCTTCCTCGCTGCGATCGGTCCCGACCGCAAATTGCAGGGCAACATCGCGGTCAAGCGGCTGGACGGCACGCCCGATCTGTCGCGGGCCGGCTACCAGCCGCCAAGCCCGGACAAGAAACCGCATCGCGGCAAGGCGCCGTTCGACCCGAACGCGCCGAAGCGCAAATTCGACAAGCACCCGGCATCGGCCGATCAGCGCCCCGCCGCTGCATTCGACGCCAAGCCTTGGGCGAAAAAGCCCGGCAAGCCGAAATTCGAAAACACCGGCGCGCCGAAGCACAAGAAAGCGAAGAAGCGGCCGGCCTAGAGCATGATCCCGAAAAGTGGAATCCGGTTTTCGGGAATGCTCAAACAAAGAGATAGAGTCCCATCCCGATTCCATCGGGATGGAACAGGCTCTAACGGAGCCGCGTGGTTTGCAACGGCGCGGCGGCCCCGACACTGCCGGCCACGCTTGCCTGCAGTCCTGCCTTGATGGCGGCCCAGCTTGCCGATGACGGCGTCGGCCGATGCTGTTGGGCGATGCGCTCCGCCAGCGAAGAACGCCAGGCAGGGTCCTCCGCCATCCTGCGGATGGCAGCGTACCAGCCGGCCTGATCGTTGGAATCGATCACCGGCATCAGACCGCCGGTCGCCTCGATCAGCGACGGCGTCGTCGAGACGATGACCGGAACGCCGAAGTCGAGGCATTCCGAGGCGCCGTAGCCCCAGCCCTCGATATGCGAGGGAAAGACGCCGAAGGACGCGCTGCGATAGTAGCGGATCAGCTCCTCGTCGCTGACCAGCCCGGTGAAGGTGACCGACTGCAGCAGGCCGGGATGAGCCTCGAGATAGGCGCGCAGCGGCTCGATCATCCAGCCCCAGCGCCCGGCGCAGACAAGCCTCGGCAGCTTGACCCCTTCCTCGAGCGCCTGCTGCCAGATGCGGGCCAGCAGGATGTGGTTCTTGCGCACTTCGATGGTCGAGCAATAGATCACGAACGGTTTGCCAGCCTCGATGCGAGAGGTCGCGCCCATACGGGAAGCGGTCTCGTGCAGGATCGAGGGCATCGGAAACCGATACACCACCGGCGGATCGATGCCGGCCTTGCGCATATGACGGGTGAGCGTGGCGCCGACCTCGTCGGAAGCGCAGAACGCTGGCGCGCCGGAGCGCACGAGCTGCTCGAGATAAGACCCGAAACGACGCTCGCCGGTGCCCGAACCAAGCAAATCGGGGCGTAGTGCCGGGATGATATCGTGGCAGAGGAAGGCAAGCTTGCCGGCGGCGCCCGAGACGGCGGACCGGTCTTCCTGGGTCAGGATGTGATGGCTGATCAGCACGAGGCTGCGTTCGGCATCGGCGGTCCGGCGCGGAGCATCCTGGCTTGGGCCCAGACGGATCCGCGTCCGCCGACACAGGCGGTAGGCGCGGATCAGCAGCCTCGTCGCCTGGTAGGCGATCCCCTTGCGGCCATTGGTCACCGTCCTGGCCAGGTGACGGTCCGCCTCACGCTTGTCCCCCGGCTCCTGCCTCACCGCCGCGAAAGCCTGCGACAACGCCATGCGTCTTCCCGGCCATCGTTTGACACGGCGCGGTGAGATCTCGCCCGTCGCGACATGTTCCTGTTCATAGGGAGCAAGCGGTCGAAACCGACCTTCCCCGGGCCTGAACGCCACCACGTCCACGCAAGGGTCGGGATCCGCCAACGCCGCGTTGATCAGGAAGCTCTCCACCCGCGGGATGCCCGCCAGACCCTTGCCGGGCGGCCACAACATCAGCCCGGTGGCGTCGATGGCCAGTGTCGGGGGTCCTGTGACCTCCCCATCCTCGGTCACGACGCTGGCATCAGAACGCTCGGCTGTCATTGTCTGCTTTTGGCGAAAGCGATTGCACTTCCTGTCTTATGCTTCATTTGCCGCGGGGACGGTAGCCGTGTCGCGCGGCCTTGCCGACAGGTTCGCCCCTGTGCCACACCTTTGGCGGGGTGTGGCGAGCGGGGGTGGGCAATGCGCGGCGAAGTGCTTCACTATGACGAGGACCAGGGCTTCGGCTTCATCACCGGGGCGGATGGCAACCGTTACACGTTCAGGCGCGAGGATTTGCGCCGCGAAACCGCCTTGGCACGAGGCACGAGGGTCGAATTCCAGCCGGGCGGCGGCCAGGCGCGTGACGTTTTTTCGATCGCCGCCCAGGCCGCGGACCCGGCCAACAATGCCAGTGCGGACGCGGCAGCGGCTCAAGCTGGCAATGCGCCGGCCGCGCGCGCATCCCAGGCGCAGCATTTCGGCCGGTCCTCCGAGCCCGCCGAGCCCACCGACCTGTGGGGCTATTTCTGGCGCGGCCTGACAGGCAATTACTTCAATTTCGCCGGCCGCGCCCGCCGCAAGGAATATTGGGGTTATTGCCTGTTCTGGACGATTGCTTTGCTGGCGATCGTTGGCATCGGCATTTTCACCGATGTCGAGATGGGCAATCTCGACAGCGCCGAGATGCCGGCGATGACGGTCGGGCTTCTCGGCGTTTTCCTGCTGGCCACGTTTCTGCCCGGCCTCGGCATGATCGTGCGCCGCCTGCACGATATCGGCCTGCCGGGCTGGCTCTGCCTGGTGATGCTCATCCCCACCATCGGCGGCCTGATCATCCTGGTCTTCGCCCTCATCCCGACGCAGGCAAGGGAAAACCAGTGGGGACCGGTGCCGGCAGGGATCAGGGTTTAGTCGCGTGCATCTTGCAATCAGCGACAACCTTGGGTAGTATTGCTCATCCGCATTGTAGGGGGGGAAGGTATGCGCGGCGCGGTGCTTCATTTCGACGAGGATCAACACTACGGCTACATCAATGGAACCGACGGTATATCTTTTCGCGTAACGATATAAGCCGGGAGATCCCCCTCATCAGGGGGACGCTCGTCGGCTTCGAGCCGGACGACGGCTCGGCCCACAATATAGTGGCCGTGGTCCCAACCACACCGTCGCCAAGCACCGGCCAGCCATCACGGCCGGGCAGTCCCGCTGAAAACGCGCCTGCCGGTTCTATGGGACTGTGGGCCTACTTCCGGCGAACGGTGAGCGTGAATTATTTCAATTTCAACGGACGCGCCCGCCGCAAGGAATTCTGGGCCTTTTGGCTGTGCTTTATCCTTGTGCAGTTGGCACTTATTGGCTTCGGGATACTTGTCAATCTGGCCATCAACGGCTTCGGCATCAATGCGGGCAGGAGCTCGATTGGGCTCCTGCCCGCCGCTATCTTCACATTGGCATTCGGCCTGTCGTGGATCGCGCTGGTCGTGCGGCGTCTACACGATGTCGGCCTGAGCGGCTGGCTTGTCTTGCTCTGCTTCATCCCGGCTATCGGCGAGGTGGCCTTGCTGGTCTTGGGACTTGCGCCGTCTCAGGTGGGCGAAAACCCCTGGGGGCCAATGCCGGCTGGCGTCAGGGTTTAGCTGCGTCCGCCAGTGACTCGCCCGACAGTCTGAGGACAATCTTCTGGCCATGGCGTTCGGCGCCGAGCCGCGCGTAGAAACGCAGCGCGCCCTCGTTCCAGTCCTCGGTGGTCAGGTCGATGCGGCCGATGCCGTGGCGCCGGCAATGGTCGGCGAGAAAGCCGATCAGCGCGCGGCCGGTGCCGGCGTTGCGAGCTTTGCCGCGCACGAACAGGTCCTTGAGGAACAAGAGCCGCTCGAGATCGATGCCGGGATGCGCGATCGCCACCGATGCCAGGCCGCTGACCTCTCCCTCGACGAAGGCGAGCGCGAAATGCGGATAGGCCGGACTTTCCTCGGCCAGCCATTTCCGCGCCGCGGCAAGGGCCCGGTCGGCGGCAAGAGGCGGTTGCCGGTAATGCACCGCCATCTCGCATAGCATGGCCGCGAGTGCGGCCGCATCCTCGGTCGTCGCCCAGCGGACGTCGACCGCCATCGGGTCAGCCCAGGAATTTGGCGATGATCGCGTCGCCCATCTCAACCGTGCCGACCTCGGTCATGCCTTCGGACATGATGTCCTTGGTGCGCAGGCCATCGTCGAGCACCGCGGCGATGGCGCCCTCGAGACGGTCCGCTTCCGCCACCATGCCGAAGGAATAGCGCAGGCACATGGCGAAGGAGGCGATCATGGCGATCGGGTTGGCAATGCCCTTGCCGGCAATGTCCGGCGCCGAGCCGTGCACCGGCTCGTAAAGCGCCTTGCGCTTCTTGGTCTTGGCATCCGGGGCGCCGAGCGAGGCCGACGGCAGCATGCCGATCGAGCCGGTCAGCATGGCGGCGATGTCGGACAGCATGTCGCCGAACAGATTGTCGGTGACGATGACGTCGAACTGCTTGGGCCAGCGCACCAGCTGCATGCCGCCGGCATCGGCCAGCATGTGGTCGAGCTTGACGTCTGAATATCTGGCCTTGTGCGTCTGGGTGACGACCTCGTTCCACAGCACGCCCGACTTCATCACATTGCGCTTTTCCATCGAGGTGACGTGGTTCTTGCGGGTCCGCGCCAGTTCGAAGGCGACGCCCGAAATGCGCTCGATCTCGAACGTGTCGTAGACCTGGGTGTCGATGCCGCGCTTCTGGCCGTTGCCGAGATCGATGATCTGCTTGGGCTCGCCGAAATAGACGCCGCCGGTCAGCTCACGCACGATGAGGATATCGAGGCCTTCGACCACTTCCTGCTTGAGCGAGGAGGACGCCGCCAGCGCCGGATAGCAGATGGCGGGGCGCAGATTGGCGAACAGCTCCATGTCCTTGCGCAAGCGCAGCAGGCCGGCTTCGGGGCGCACCTCGTAAGGCACCGCATCCCATTTCGGCCCGCCGACGGCGCCGAACAGCACCGCGTCGGCCGCCATCGCCTTTGCCATGTCGGCATCGGAAATCGCCGCGCCATGCGCGTCGTAGGCGCAGCCGCCGACCAGACCGTCCTCGGTGACGAAGCCGCTGCCGAGCTTGTCATTCATGGCTGATATCAGTTTCTTGACCTCGGCCATGGCCTCCGGGCCGATGCCGTCGCCGGGGAGCAGGAAAAGATGCTTCGTTGCCATGGAGAACCGTCCCAGAAAAGATTTTGAACCGCGGCCTTGCTAAACGCCAAGCGCTTGCGGCGCAAGCCTGCAGGTCAACGGCCGGAGCACGATGTCGTCACCGATGCGAGAGAATGTTGACCAGCCTGCCATAGGGATCGCGCACATAGAAGCGCCGCACGCCCCAGGGCTCGTCGGCCGGCCCGTATTCGATGGCAAAGCCGGCCGTCTTCATGGCTTCAACCGCTTCATCGACGTCATCGACCTCGATCGACAGATCCGGCACCGGCGTGCCCGAGCCGCCCTGTTCGGCGAAGCTGACCTGGATATCCATGGTCTCGGCCGAGCCGTAGGTGGCGATCCAGCCATGATCCATGAGCAGGTCGAGGCCGAGCACGTCGTGGTAGAAACGCTTTGCCGCCGCGATGTCCTGCGTGGCGATGTTGGCAATGATGCGCTTGACCTTCATCCGATCAAGCTGTCCGCCGCAGCGCCGTGACTTCGATCTCGATCTTCATTTCCGGCTTGTTGAGCTGGCAGACGATCATCGTCGCCGCCGGCCTGATGTCGCCGAACGTCTCGCCCAGGATCGGGAAGACGATATCCACGAAGGCCTGGTCGGTGATGTAGTAATGCGCGCGCACCACATCGGCCATCGCGAAGCCGCCATCCCTGAGCGCCTTGCCGATCGTCGCCAGGCAATTGCGTGTCTGCGCCTCGACCGTCTCCGGCATCGTCATCGTCGCATAATCGTAGCCGGTCGTCCCGGACACGAAGCACCAGTCGCCCTGCACCACGGCACGCGAATAGCCGGCGGTCTTTTCGAATGGCGAGCCAGTGGAGATCAGTTTTCGCATGGGGTCCTCGCAGAATTGTTCAGGACGTTTTGAAAGGAAGGGCACCGTCGCACCATAGGCCAGACGGGACTGGCTGTTGTCCCGACGATGGAGGGATGGGGGTCGAGGTATGTTGAGATTCAGGTCAGGCCGAGTCGAAAACGGCGAATTCCGAGACCCGGAGCGGAGCGTACTTAAAGTACGTGAGCACCGGAAGCGCAGGAAGCCGCCGTTTGCAGGCCGGCATCACCTGAATATCGGCATACCCCCTAGTTCGCCGAGCCCAGCGCCTTGTCCAGCGCCTCCTTCACATCGGCCGGCCATGTCGTCGCCGCCGGCCAGGCGTTCGGCTCGCCATTGTCGCCGCGGCGGGCGAAGTAGAGCTTGTGCTGGGCCGGGTCGACCGCCATGAAGCCATCATTGCCGCCGCAATCATGCGGCACGCAGCCGCTGGCATAGAAGGCGCCCGACGCGGTCTTTTCCGTGCCGCCTCCGACCAGCAGGCTGGTCGCCATGTCTGGCATGTCCTTGCCGAGCAGCTTTTCCGCTTCCTTGTAGACGGCCTCGTTGTGGAAGGCGTCGATAATGTTGTCGTATTTCGACGGATCGACGTCCTTCCAGTCGGTGCCGGGCTCCGGCATGTAGGTCAGATTGCCCGAAGTGGTCAGCCCGCCGGTGGGCGACCATTGCAAAGCCGGCTTTGCATCACCCGGCAGCAGATAGGGCACGAAATAGATGGCGTTGTCGGACACCGCCGATGGCGGTGCGCCGCAGTCGTCCTGTTCGACCGTGGTGCTCTGGATAGTGCCGCCTTCCGGCTTCCAGACGATCACCGTTGCCGGACCGCATTGATTGCCGCCATCGCCGACATCGAACAGCGCCACCTTGACGCCGCCGACCTCGACGATCCTGTCGAAGAAGACGTCATAGTTGCTCGCCAGCTGCTGGCCGTCATAGGCAAGCACCTTCTCGCCGTCCTGCTCCGGCTGGGTGATGGTCAGATGGCCGCCTTCGAAAGGCACGGGTGCCTGCTTGTCGTCATCGGAAGCGTCGGCGGCGCCCGTTCCCTGATCGGTGGCCGGCTTTTCAGCCGCTGGTGTCTGCTGCGCGGCGGGCGTCTGTGTTTGAGCCTGGCCCAGCACTGGCAGCAGGGCAAGGGCCAGCCCCCAAGCCCCGGCAAGAAGCGAACGTGTCATGGTGGTCCTCCGTTTCGCCAGATCATAGCCGGTCATTACGGAAACGGAACACCAGTCTTGGACCGCGCTCGAATCGTCGGCGGCAATAGCAAGAATGACTCACATTGGGAGATTGGATGAAGCCTTGCAGCTTCGTCATCCCAGGGCGGAGCAAGGAGCGAAGCGACGCGGCGCAGACCCTGGGATCCATGCCGTGACATACGAGCGCTGTTGCGGTGCTGAATTCTGTTCCGCCGCATGCTTGGCCGGCAGTAGCGGCATGGATCCTCGGGTCAAGCCCGAGGATGACGAAAGCGTGGATGCAAGGAGGACTTAGCCTGCAGACCCCAGCGCCTCGTTCAGCGTCGCCCTCCTCGTTCTACCGAAGCGAAGACCCGCCGGCGCGGCGTGCCGTTCAGGCTTTCAGGCCCAGGGGCGCAGCTCGGCGTTGCGCTTTTCGAACGAGGCAATGGCGCCGGCCTTTTCCATGGTCAGGCCGATGTCGTCGAGCCCGTTGAGCATGCAGTGCCGCTTGAAATCGTCGAGGTCGAACTTGACCACACCACCATCCGGCCCGCGGATTTCCTTGGCTTCGAGGTCGATCGACAGAGTGGCGTTGGAGCCGCGCGAAGCATCGTCCATCAGCTTCTCGAGGTCCTCGGGGCTGACGGTGATCGGCAGCACGCCGTTCTTGAAGCAGTTGTTGTAGAAGATGTCGGCGAACGAGGTCGAGATGACGCAGCGTATGCCGAAATCGAGCAGCGCCCATGGCGCGTGCTCGCGGCTCGAGCCGCAGCCGAAATTGTCGCCGGCCACCAGGATCTGCGCCTTGCGGTAGGCCGGCTTGTTGAGCACGAAATCCGGATTTTCCGAACCGTCGTCATTGTAGCGCATTTCGGCGAACAGCCCGGTGCCAAGTCCGGTCCGCTTGATCGTCTTCAGATAATCCTTCGGGATGATCATGTCGGTGTCGACATTGACGATCGGCATCGGAGCGGCGACGCCGGTGAGCTTGGTGAATTTTTCCATGGCTTTGCCCGTGTTTTCGTTGCGGGGGAGTTTGCTGAGGCCCGGTTTACACAAAGCCGCGGGCAAATAAAAGCCAACTGTTTGTGCGCGACGCATCGCCTATGGCAGCGCAAGGCAAGTTTGAAATCTGGCGACGACCCGCCCCGTCTCGACCGGGGGCCTCCAGCATGTAGCTGGCGCTCTTCCCCTGAGCTACGGGCCGCCGTAATGGCTGTATCATGCCGCACGCTGAAACTGAACCACCTCAAAAATGGCTTCGAAATCCTGGCCAGCTGATGCAGTCTGGCAGTCATGGTGGAAAACTCCCAAATCCTCTACGCATGCGAACCCGCGCTCGACGTCGCCGAATTCCGCCGCGTGCTGGTGGAATCCGGCCTCGGCGAAACGCGCCCCGTCGATGACGAAGCGCGACTGCAAGCGATGCTGTCGGGCGCCAATCTGGTGCTGACCGCGCGTCTCGATGTGGAGGGCAAGCCGCTGATCGGCGTCATCAGGGCGGTCACCGACTTTTCCTGGGTCTGCTACATCTCCGAACTCGCCGTTTCCCAATCGGCGCAAGGGCTTGGCATCGGCAAGGGCCTGATGGACGAGGCGCAGCGGCAGCTTGGGCCGTCGGTTGCCATCAGCCTGATCTCCATGCCCGACGCCGTCGGCTTCTACGAGCGCATCGGCATGAAGCGCATGACCGACGCGTTCTGGTTCTCCCGCAAGCGCTGACGCTTTCCACCCATGATCGCCTTGCCTGGCGTACAGGCAACTTTTCGTGATCCGCAAGCCGCCTTGACATGCAACCAAATGGTTGCATATTAGAGTCATGAGCATGGATGCAGTCTTTCGCGCACTGGCCGACCCGACACGCCGGCAATTGCTGGACAGCCTCCATGCCAGGAACGGGCAGACGCTGAACGCGCTGTGCGCGGAGATGGACATGACGCGCCAGGCGGTGACCAAGCACCTGGCGATCCTGGAGGAGGCGAACCTCGTCACCACCATCCGCAAGGGGCGAGAGAAGGAGCACTACCTCAACCCCGTTCCCATCAACGAGATCGCCGACCGCTGGATCGGCAAGTTCGAACGGGGACGGCTGACCGCCCTCAGCGACTTGAAGAAACGCCTCGAAAGGGAAGACTGATGAGCAACAGCTTCGTTTACGTGACCTACATCCGCACCACGCCCGAAAAGCTGTGGGAGGCGCTGACCGACCCGGAGTTCAACCGGCAGTTCTTCCTCTGCTCCTATCAGGAGAGCGATTGGAAGGTGGGCTCCAGCTGGAAGCTGATGTTCCCCGACGGGCGCCTTGCCGACAGCGGCGAAATCCTCGAGATCGACCCGCCGCGACGCCTGGTTATCAAATGGCGCAATGAATGGATGCCGGAGGTGAAGGCCGACGGCTACACGCGCTGCACCTTCACCATCGAGCAGGACGGCGAGTTGATGAAGCTTGCCGTCACCCATGAGGCGGACGGGCCGCACAGCCTGATCGGCAATGTCGCCAAGGGCTGGCCGCTGGTGCTGGCCAGCCTGAAGAGCCTGCTCGAGACCGGCAAGGGTTTCGAGCGTCCGCCATCAAAAGAGTGAGGGCCTCGTTTCGATACCGAAACAAAATCGATGTGGAGACATCCATGATGCACATTCCCAGCGTGCGGAGCATGACCAATGGCGAGACGATCATGGCATCGGCCGACATCGGCGCGCCTCCGGAACGCATCTTCAGGGCGCTGGTCAGCACGGAAGTCGAGCAATGGTGGGGTTCAGCCGACACCTACCGAATGACGGATTGGTCGGCCGACCTGCGTATCGGTGGCCATTGGAACGTCACTGTGCGCTGGGCTGACGGCAGGGACCTGCCGGCCAGCGGCCAATTCGTCGAGATCGAGGCGCCGCGCCGGATCGTGCAGACGCGTGCCTATGAGTGGGATCATCCCACGCTTGGCCGGCGGCCAACGACGGTCGCCTGGCTGCTGCAGCCGATCGCCACCGGCACCCGCGTCACCATCTGCCATGGCGGCTTTGCCGGGCTGAGCGAAGCGGCGGCCGAACATGCCGAAGGCTGGGGCCGGGTGCTGGCCTGGCTGCAGGCTTATGCGACTTCGGGCTACCGGGCTGCAGCCTGACGAAGCTTCTTGTTGTCTAACCGTAAGAAGGAGGAGGCCATGAAGGAAATCTGGCACGAGATCAGCATCAAGAGCGCGCCCGGCACCATCTACCAGGCGTTGACGCAGGCGGACAAGCTTGCGCAATGGTGGATCCCCGACACGCGGGGCGAGTCCAGACCCGGCAACATACTGGAGTTTCGCTTTGGAGACGGCTGTCAGCTCATGCGGGTATCCGCTCTCGAACCGGACAGGCTGGTGTGTTGGCAGCCGACGAAAGAGGACGATTCGGACTGGGCCGGAACGCAGATCCAGTTCACCGTTCTTCCCGTCGACGGTCAATCCACTGTTCAGTTCCGGCATTCGGGATTTCGCGGCAATGCCGATCGCTATCCCTATTACTCGATGAGCTGGGCGGTCTTCCTGCTGAGCCTCAAGCAGCTTGTCGAGGACGGCGAGGGATTCCCGTTCCCGAACCGTTGGATTCACCAGTAAGTCGATCCGGAATCTGGCCCGGTGCATTTGGCTAAACCTCCGCCTTGACCCGCACCTCATCTGGTCCACATCCCATGCATGGAAAAGCGGGGATGTTTCATAGGCACGGCCGGTTGGGGAATTCCAACCCGATACAAGGAAGACTTCCCGCAACCCGGCTCGCATCTCGAACGCTACGCCCGGCACTTTCCGATCGTCGAGATCGACACGTCCTTCTACAAGCCGCACCGCCGCGAGACCTATGAGCGCTGGGCGCGATCGGTGCCCGACCGTTTCCGCTTCGCCGTCAAGATACCCAGGACCATGACCCATGAGCAGCGTCTCGTCGGCTGCGAGGCGCTTGCCGAGGTTTTCTTCCAGCAGGTTGAGGGTCTCGGCGAAACGCTGAGCGTGCTTTTGGTGCAACTGCCGCCGAGCTTGCCGTTCGAGCCCGACATGGCTCGCGGTTTCTTCGACATGTTGGGAAAGCGAACCCAGGCCAGGCTGGCATGCGAGCCGCGCCATCCGAGTTGGTTCGATGCGGAGGCCGAGGCGCTTCTGGCCGGTTGCCACGTCACGCGTGTTGCGGCCGATCCTGCCCCGGTCCCCGCCGCGGCGGTGCCGGGCGGCTGGTCCGGCCTTGCCTATTTCCGCTGGCACGGCGCACCGCGCGTCTACTATTCCGACTACGATGCCGAGAGTCTCGACCGGATCGGTCGGCAGGTGAAGGCAGCGGCCGCTTCGGGCGCCGAGGTCTGGGGCATCTTCGACAACACGGCCGCCGGCCATGCGCTCGGCAACGCCCTCGCTGCCGACGCGATGCTTGCCTAGACTTCGTCATCCTAGGGCGGAGCAAGGAGCGAAGCGACGCGGCGCAGACCCTAGGATCCATGCCGCGACGTTGAAGTGTCACGGCGGTGCAGAACTTCTACGGCAACGCACGCCGATCGGTGCGCATTTTATTCTGCGCCGTTGGAGCCCACGGCAGCAATAACGGCATGGATTCCAGGGTCTCCACGACGTCGCTTCGCTCCTGCTCCGCCCTGGAATGACGAAGAAAATGGGCGCCTCGGCAAATCCTGAAGGCCGTTCGAGCCCTTCAAATCACATTCAATTCCCGGAACGCCCGCCCCTCCGCGACCCGGCTGTAACCAAACGCCGAGCAATCCACCGTGCGGTAGCCGCCATGCACGATCAGCTCGGCCAGCGCCTTGCCGACCGCCGGCGCCTGCTGCAGGCCGTGGCCCGAGAATCCGTTGGCGAACAGGAAATTGCCGACCTCAGGATGCGGCCCGATCACCGCGTTCTGGTCGAGCGTGTTGTAGTCGTAATGGCCGGCCCAGGCGCGCGTCGGCTTGATCGCCTCGAAGGCGGGAATGCGGGTCGCCAGCACCGGCCAGATCACCTCTTCGAACAGCGGCCAGTCGACGTCGAAATCCGCGGGGTCGGCAGGGCCGTCGCCCTCTTCCGGCTCGGCGCCGCCGGTGAGGTAGACCGAGCCTTCCGGGCGCACATAAATTCCGGAGGGATCGACCAGCAGCGGCATGTCGGCGTATTTCTCGCGCGCCTCGAAGACGAAGACATTGCGCTTGCGCGGTTCGACCGGCAGCGCCAGCCCGGCAAGGGCCGCGACCTTGCCGGCATTCGGCCCGGCGGCGTTGACAACGGTGCCGGCCTCCAGCGTCTGGCCATTGTCGAGGCTGACGCTGGTGACGCGGTTACCGTCGCGCGCAATGGCCGTGACCGAAGCGGTGATGAAATCGATCTTCTTGTCGCGCAGCGCCTTGCGGAACAGCATCAGCATCGCATGCGCGTCGAACCAGCCTTCGCCGGTCCGGCCGTAGGCGCCGGCGGAAATGCCCTCAGTCGACAGCCACGCGAAGCGCCGCGTCAGCTGCTCGGCGTCCTCGAACACGATGTCGGCGCCCTCGGCGATCTGCGCCTCGTGGTTGGCCTTGAGGATCGGCAAGCCATTTTCCCCGGCGAGAATGAGATAGCCGCCCTCGCGGAAACCGATATCGGCGTCGGCACCGAACTCTTCCTTGAGCCGCCGGAACAGTTTCAGCGTGAATTGCGACAGCCGGATGTTTTCCGGAATGGAGAATTGCTGACGGATCGAGGCCATGGACAGCGTGGTTGCCGCGTGGGCGAATTGCGGATCGCGCTCGATCAGCGCGATCGAGCCGGAAAACCCTTCCTCGCGCAGATAATAGGCGATCGAGGACCCGACGATGGCCCCGCCGATGATGACGATGTCGTAGCGCACGCTTTTGCCTCTCCAAGCCTGGAGCATGATCCCGAAAAGAGCGTACCGGTTTCGGAATCAGGCTCCCATTTCATACAACCGGCAGATTGATCTCGAAGCGCGTGCCGCGTTCGGAGTCAACCAGCCTGATCGTACCATCATGCGCTTTCAGGAGGGCCAGCACGATGCCAAGGCCCATGCCGGTGCCGCCCGAATCGCGCCGCGTGGTGAAGAACGGCTCGAAGATACGGGTCCGGTTGCTCGGCGAAATGCCGGCGCCGTCGTCATCGACCAGGATGGTCGCTCTGCCCTCGGCGTTCGCCGCCGTGACCGAAACCTGCGTCGCGCCATGCCTGGCCGAATTGTCGATGAGATTGGCAAGCACGATGGCTCCGTTCTCGGCCGATATGCGCAAGGTCAGATCGCCGCCGGCCTCGACGCGGACCGCCAGCCTGTTGTCGATCGGGAGCAGCGCCAGCACTGCACCAATCGAGGTGGTTTCGCCGCTCGGCGCACGATTTTCGGCGCGCGCCAGCTCGAGCAGGCGCCGCACCAGCAGATTGAGCCGCCCCGCATCGGTGACGATATTGTTGGAGAATCGCCGCCGCTCGGCATCGTCCATCGCCGAACCGGAATCGCGCAGCAGCTCGGCCGCGCCCTGGATCGCCGTCAGCGGGGATTTGAGCTCGTGCGAGACATGGGTGGCAAAGGTCTGGATGCTGTCCGATCGTGCTTGCAGCTTTTCCGCCATGTCGAGGAAGGCGGCAGACAGCTCCGCCATCTCGTAGGTGCCGTGATGGTCGAGCGGCCGGATGGCGTCGCGATCGCCTGCGGCGATACGCTGGGTGCGGTCGATCAGCGCATAGATTGGCCGGCTGACGGTGCGGAGAAAAACCAGGCCGATGAGCAGCGTGCCGCCGAGGATGGCGATCGCCGCCAACGTCACCTTGCCGCGCTCGCCATAGAGATGCTTGACGATGTTGTTGGGTGTCCGCGAGACATAGACCACGCCGGCGACCCGGCCATCGACGGCCACCGGCAGGGCGACGAAGACACGCACCTTGGTGCCACGGCTGACCGAATAGAGCGGCGGCGTGGGTTGGTCGGGGATACGCAGCCTGAGTGCGCTGGCATGGCGCCCGGTGAGGGCCTCGCGCACCTCCTCGACGTCGGCGAGTGACAGGCCGACCTCGTTGCGGCCGGCAATGACGACGCCCCTTGGATCAAGCAGCCGGAAGCCGGCCAGCGTGGTTTTCTGCGTAGCGTCGAGAATGCCGGACAAGCGCGCGCCGATCGCGGCGAAGACAGGATCGGCAGTCGCGGCGACCGCCGCCGGCCGTGTCGGAAGCACATAATCGGAGGCGAGATCGAGGCGCGGCTCGATCGGCCGATAGCCCGGGTCGATACTTCGGCCCGGGTCGACACTTCGGCCCGGATCGACGCTCCGGCTCGCGCTTGCGTTTGCCTGCGGCATCGCCGCACCGAGTTTTTCCTGGGGGATGCCGGCGTCACGCACGTCCTGCGCATAGATGGCGGCGATGGCGGCACCTTGCGCGATCAGCTCCGCTTCGGTCTGGCGGATCAGCTGGTTCTCGTAGAGCCGGAAGAAGAACAGGCCGACCAGCGGCAAGGCCATCACCATGATCAGGATGGCGACGACGACCGTGGCGAGACGTGGCCGCCACTTGCGGCCAATCCATTTGCGCGAGGTCGTCAGCCGCATCGGCCGAGCCGGAAGCCGACGCCATGCACGGTCTCGATGACATCCGGGCAACCCAACGCCGCCAGCTTTGCGCGGATGTTGCGGATATGGCTGTCGACGGTGCGGTCGGCGACATGGACCTTGCCGGCATAGGCACTGGCCATCACCGCGTCGCGGTCGAGCACATGCGTGGGCCGCGCCAGAAAACCCTTCAGGATCGAGAACTCGATCCCCGTCAGGGCAAGCGGCTTGCCATCGAAGCTGGCGGCGTGGCTGACCGGCGCCAGGGCTAGCTTGCCGTGCGCGAACTGCCTGTCGTCGGCCGGTTCGGCCGGCGCCGGGCGGGCGCGCCGCAGGATGACGTTGACGCGGGCGACCAGCTCTCGCGGGCTGAACGGTTTCGTCACATAGTCGTCGCCACCCATTTCGAGCCCGAGGATGCGGTCGATCTCCTCGTCGCGCGCCGACAGGAACAGCACCGGCACATTGGATGTCTGCCGCAGCCGCCGGCAGACCTCCAGCCCATCCATCTCCGGCATGCCGATGTCGAGCACGACCAGGTCAGGTGTGTGCCGTTCGATCGCCCGCAGAGCGGCAGCGCCATCGGAAACGGCAGCCGTTTTCATACCGGCCTTTTCCAGCGCGAAACAGATTACCTCGCGGATATGCGGGTCATCGTCGGCGACGAGGATATGATGCGGCATGGATCAGCGGCCCGGCACGTAAGGTTCGGTAGCGGAGGGAATCACGAGCGGGCCTCTCCTGTCGAGATAGCGATTGAGCCGCCAGTCGCGAAAGCTCCAGGCCCGCCAGTTTTGTTGCAGGGTGCGATACCAGCCTTCGTCGCTGCCGCGCACTCCCGCCAGCTCGCGGAAGGCCGGATCATTGGCGGCCGCAGTCCGGCTCTGATGCTCGAAGAAACGATCGAGCGCCGGAAACGCGCCCGGACCGAGCGAGCGCAGATACCAGGCGTCGAGGGTAATGCCCTGGCCGGTCATTTCGAGGGAATGGTCGACATTGTAATTGGCGATCGTTGCTGCGAAGTTGATGAAACAGCAGGCATAAAGCGTCGCCGATAACGTCAGAAGATTGGCGGACAGCAGCCATTCATTGGATTTTCCAAGCGCGATGCGGGCGATGATCAGGGCAAGGCCGGCCGCCACCAGCCCCATCCAGACGAAAGCGGCGACGCGCCAGTAGGTCAGCGCATAGATGCCGATATAGAGGTCGAGGCGCAGGATCGACGAGATGACAAGCATGATGTTCTGCGCCACCCAGGCATAGACCAGCCGGCGGATGACCGGATCGGCCGATGTCGTGCTGCCGGGCCGCAGCGCCGCCAGCACGAAGCCGGCGGCAAGCAGCGCGGTGACGATCAAGGGATAGGCGCCGCGATGCGCATAGGCGGCGTAGCTCAAGCCGTCGGGAAGGGCGGCCCCGCCCCACAGATAGGCGGCGTCGAGTCCGGTCTGCAGTGCAAACAGCATGTTGAAGATAACAAGCGCGCGAAGAATGGCCGCCTTGCCGAACAGGATATCCTCGATGGTGGTGACGGTTGCCTCGGATTGAGCGCTGACATCAGCCACCGGCGCCGCACGCGGGACACGGCGGAACAGGCGCGGCAGGCGTGGCCGCAAGAAGGCCCAGACGCCGGCGAGCACGAACAGCCAGAAGGCAATCCGCGCCAGCTGGATGAGATCGAGCAGCTTCAGAAGGTCGATCAGCGACAGCCAGTAATCGATGACCGGATTGGCGGCGCCGAACAGCGCCAGGAAGACCGCGCCCAGGGTCAGCGGCATCACCCAGACGGCGAGCGCCGCCAGGCGGACGCGGCGCCGGCCGGACCGTCGCGCCGCCTTGCGCCAGCGGATGAAATCGCCAACGAGCCGGAACGGCGCCGCCAGCAGGAACAGCCCGATCTGGCCGGCAATGCGAGCGATGCTGTGTCGCAGACGGCCGCTGAGCGAAAGCGCGAAGACGACCATGGCCGCAAGCGCGACCGACACGGACAAGGCGCTGACATTCTCCGTGAGCGGCAGCAGCGCGACAAGCAGAGCGGCGGGCTTGATCCACAGCCTGCCGTCGCTGAAGGCGGCGGGATGCACGGCGACGACGGCAGCGGCAATCAGGATGGCGAACAGGAAAACCGTGATGCCGGCGGGCTGGCCGTAGAACAGGAAATCCGCAAGTGCTGCCAGCAGCACGGCAACACCGAGGCGGCTGCAATAGCTCGGCGCGGCGGTAAACAATGATGTCATGACCTAGTCTTCCCAACGGTGTTCAGCCTGGTTGTCGGCGGGCTCCTGCGGACAAAGGGAATGAGAATCGCCGTGGGATTCGCGCGCGGCGGATCGACCAGCCACCAGCCTTCGCTGCGCAATCGGTGGGGCAGGGGCCAACGGGGTTTTGCTCGCTTGTCCATGCCGCCTGTCTCGCAGGCCGGCCAGGAAACGATTGGGCGGATTGGAGGAGGTTTTCCGCAAGCGTGTGCAGTTTTCGTGCAGGGGCACGCTTTACTGCTGGTGCACTGCCCGCCCTCCTTTCCGAGCTTTGGCGCTGCCCCTCACCTGCCTGCCGGCATCCTCTCCCCGTAAACGGGGCGAGGGGCGCTCGTCGCCGCTTTCGCCAATCATCAGTGTTGCAGGAAGGGAGCCGAGGTTGCGGCCAGCCTCTTTCGCCCCGTTTACGGGGAGAAATGACCGGCAGGGCAATGAGGGGCGGTGCCAGCTTTCGCGATTGGCTCGTCTCAGGTACGGGTCGGACGGCTTGCCTCCACCAACCGCACGCGGCATAGATCAGGCATGGAACCCTATCGCCCGCGCCGTTCGGTGCTCTACGTCCCGGCCTCCAACGACAAGGCCTTGGCCAAGATCGCGCAGCTTTCCTGCGACGCCGTCATCATCGACCTCGAGGATGCCGTCGCCCCGGCCGACAAGGTTGCGGCGCGCGAAAAGCTGGCGGGGATTTTCGCCAACGGCCCGCTTGCCAACCACTTCGGCCACCGTTGCGAGATGGTCGTGCGCGTCAACGCGCTGGCCAGCGAATGGGGCGCCGCCGACCTGCTGGCCGCGGCAAGCTGCGAGCCGGATGGCATTCTCTTGCCCAAGGTCGACACGCCGCGAAACCTGCTCGAGGCCGGCGACGTGCTCGACGACAATTTTGCCCCGGACAGCGTGAAACTATGGGCGATGATCGAGACGCCCAAGGCACTGCTCAACATCGGCACCATAGCCGAACTTGGTCGGGATCCGGCCTCGCGTCTGGTTTGTTTCGTTGCCGGAACGAATGATTTGGTCAAGGATACCGGCGTGCTGGCGACACCCGACCGGCGCTATCTCGTGCCGTGGCTGATGCAGATGGTGCTGGCGGCGCGTGCCGGCGGTCTCGACATGCTCGATGGCGTCTCCAACGATTTTCGCGACCTCGAAGCCTTCGCCCAGGAATGTGCGGAAGCGGCCGCCATGGGATTCGACGGCAAGACCCTCATCCATCCGGCGCAGATCGAGGCGGCCAACCGCGCCTTTGCGCCGTCCACTCAAGCCGTGGCCGAGGCGCGCCTGGTCAGCCAGGCCTTCGCGCTTCCGGAGAACACCGGCAAGGGCGTGATCGCGCTGAACGGCAAGATGGTCGAGCGGCTGCATCTCGCGCAGGCTGAAAAACTGCTGGCGAAGGCAGCCGCCATCGGCGCATGATCCCGAACCGAAGGTCGGCGAAGCAAGAAGCGGAAACCGGCTTTCGGAAAGATCATGCTCGAAACAAAGAAGACAGAGCACTCACGACAGGACTGAAAAATGAAACTCTACCGCTTTCTGACCGGCCCGGACGACGCCAGCTTCTGCCACAAGGTGACGGCGGCGCTGAACAAGGGCTGGCACCTGTTCGGCTCGCCGACCTATGGCTATGACAAGAAGGCCAAGGCCATGCGCTGCGGCCAGGCCGTGGTCAAGGATGTCGAGGGCCAGGAATATGGGCCCGATACCAAGCTCAGCGACTGGTAGAGTTTGCAAAGCGCCAACACAGGCTGTGTCGAGATTCAGGTCAGGCCGAGTCGGAGTCGAAGACGGGCGCGAAGCGACCAAACTGGGTGGTGCCCGAGAACCGGAGCGGAGCGTACTTTTGGGTACGTGAGCACCGGAAGCGCAGGGGACCGCCATTTGCAGGCCGGCATCACCTGAATATCGGCACAGCCTATTCCGCCGCCTCTTCGATCCGCTCCATATCATCGTCCGACAGGCCGAAATGATGGCCGATCTCGTGGATCAGCACATGGGTGACGATGTCGCCCAGCGTTTCCTCGTTTTCGGCCCAGTAGTCGAGCATGGCGCGGCGGTAGAGCGTGATGCGGTTCGGCCCTTCGCCGGTCTGCGGATTCCAGCGTTCGGCGATGCCGCGTCCTTCGAAAAGGCCGAGCAGGTCGAACGGGGTTTCCAGCGACAAATCGTCCATGATCTCGTCGGTCGGGAATTCGGCGATCTGGATGATGATCTCGCCGGTCAGCTTGCGGAACTCCTCCGGCAGGTGGGCGTAGGACTCCAGCGCCAGGAACTCCAATTCCTCCATGGATGGCGAGAACTGGTCGTGCCAGGTACGGGTCTTGTAGATGCGGGCCATGCTTTGTCCTTTGAACCCGGCATATAGGCTTTCGCGCCGGAATCGGCAAATGACGCGGGACTGTCGGAGCCGCTGCCGGTTTGCTAACGGGGAGCCACGGAGGGTGGTACTCCGTTTTGTGTAGAAATCCATCGACTGACTTGTTGTAGTGATTGCTTTTTTGTCGTGCTCGTCGTAGCTTCGAATCAATGCGGATTCGGAGTGCAGTCGTGTCGGACTTCAGCCCTGACGAGATACTTACTATGAAGGTCTTGCTCTCTCGCGTTGTGCGCGGTGAGGATGAGAAAAAGCGTATTGACGACGAACTCGCTGCTCTAAAGGCAAAGAAAACTGAAGCCGAGAAGCGGCGGGCTGGCGCGGTTACCGCATTCGAAACTTTCGGCTTCGACACTGACGACGGTGAGCTTTGGAAAAAAGTTAAGATAGCCATTGGGGAAGATGCCTGGTGGGAAGCCATCGCGATGGGTGGCCGCGTCGTTAAACATTTAGCTGACAAACAGAATGAGGCCGCGAAAGAAGCTGAGGCGGAAGCCCCGGAGGGTGACGAAGCGTCCGCCTCTGACGAAGCTTCCGATGACCGTGAATATCCACCTGCCAAAGATGGAATGCCGACTATCCGCGAAATCGTACTTGCTCAGCTTGCCGCTGCCGCCGAGACAGGCATAAAGGCGGCAGATATTCGCAGGTTTATTGAGCAAACTTATAGCCAGACTGTCCATGAAAAGACGGTCGGCATGACGTTGTATCGCCTCTCCAAAGACGGGCTATCCCGTCGAGAGGGGCGCACATGGTTCTCCGCTGCGCCTAGTGCGAAAACGGAGAACCCCGGCGCTGCAACGCCGGGGCCCCAAGAAGGTGTCATTGGCTAGAAAGGAGAGTGCGTGATGTGGTCCATCACCCCGAGAAGATTTAGAGCCTGATTTACCGGGAAGGGGGGACTGTTGTTCCGCCTTCTCCCGATGCCCCTGTAGCTCAGTTGGATAGAGCACCGGTTTCGTATCCGGGGGTCGCGGGTTCAATTCCTGCCAGGGGCTCTCCTACTAACCGCTTAAAATCTAAGGCGATTTGTCGCCTTAGTCAAGTTTTGAAGGAATCTGGTTTCTTCTTAGTCTTCAATAGGATGCCGGTGGCGCGATCAAAATCGCCGCCGGCCTCACCGTGTCTCGTTCGTGAGCCACGTCCGAAATGCCTCGATTGCTCTCCTTGGGTGGCATTTGGAGAGCCGGGAGGAATAAATTCCTTGTGACTCTGCTTGACTCTTCCGGCCGCCTCTGGAATCTATAGGAACATAACAGGAACAATGTGAGTGGAAGCTGACCGTCATGGCGATGACCGCCGTGGCGCGGGAGACTGTTTTTGCCCTGCGCCGCCAGATCGCGAAGATCGAGGGAACGTTGCCCGAGCGCCTGCAGGCGCCGGCCGCCGCGACCTCCGATGCTGACGTCGGCACCGATCCCCCGCCCGGTACCGATCTCACAATCGTCCGGCGTGGCATTGCCGCGGCCTTGCCGGATGCGTTCCTGTCCATCGGGGTCGAGCGCCTCGATGCCGCCCTGAGCGGCGGCCTGCCGAAAGCCGCCCTGAGCGAAATCCATGGCACGCAAACCCGCGATGCCGGAGCCGTCGCCGGCTTCGCTTTGTCGCTCACGAGCCTGATCCTCAAGCAGGCGCAGGGACTGCCAGTCCTGTGGATCGGCACGTCGGAGATTTTCCGCGAGGCCGGCTTTCCCTATGCCAGGGGGCTACGGGCCTCGTTCGGCATCGAGCCCGAGCAATTGCTGTTTTCCGAAGCGCCAAAACTTGTCGATGCGCTGTGGGTCGCCGAGGAGGCCGCCCGGATGACGGCGCTCGCCGCCGTCATCCTCGAGATTCGCGGCAATCCGCAGCGGCTGGACCTGACCGCGACGCGCCGGCTGCATGCGAGGGCGCTAGGTGCCGGCCGGCCGGTGTTCCTGCTGCGGCAGGCGGCCGAGCCCGAGCCGACGGCAGCACCCGTCCGCCTCATCGTCGCGTCGGCGCCGGCAACACCACGCGACACCATCGCCGGGCCGCTCGCCGGCTCGATCGGCCGCCCGGCCTTCACCGTCACCATCGGCAAGAGCCGCACGGCCCTGCCTGGACAATTCACACTGGAGTGGAACCCCGATGAACGCGCATTCGACGAAAGAGCGGGCGACGAAAGAAGGGACGAGGAGAGACGGGCCCAGAAAGAACGGGCAAAGAATCCTGTCCCTGTGGTTTCCCTATCTGGCAGTGGAAAGGATCCTGCGGCAGCGTCTGGGGCGGTCCTGGCGTTCCCGGCCGTCGGATCACCTGCCGCCATCTCACCCACCGCTCGTGATCAGCCACCGCCAAGGCAACGCGCAACGCATCTCGGCCCTCGACGAGCGGGCTGAGGCATTGCACCTGAAGCGCGACATGGGCATCGCCGATGCGCGCGCCATGCATCCGTCGATCGACATCGTCGAGGCCGATCCGGAGGCAGACCGGCGTCTGCTCGAGGGCCTTGCCGACTGGTGCGACCGCTACACCCCGCTGGTGGCGCTGGACGCAACAGACGGCCTGTTTCTCGACATCACCGGCTGCACCCATCTGTTCGGCGGCGAACGCGCGATGCTGGACGACATCCTGTCGCGCTTCTTCCATCAAGGTTTTGATGTCCGCGCCGGGCTTGCCGCCACGCCGGGCGCGGCCTGGGCCGCGGCACGGTTTTCCGGCGACCGCATCGTGCCTTCCGGCGAGGAGGAGGCGCTGCTGGCGCCCTTGCCGCTGGCGGCGCTACGCATCGCACCGGAAACCCGCGCCAGCCTGGAAAGCGTCGGCCTGCGCACGGCGGGCGCCGTCATGGCCGCACCGCGCGCGCCGCTCGCCCGCCGCTTCGGCGCCTCCTTGCTGTTGCGCCTCGACCAGGCGCTTGGCCGTCTCGACGAGGCTGTGTCGCCGCGCCTTCCCGTCGCGCCGCTTTCGGTCGAACGCCATCTGGCCGAGCCCGTCACCCTGACCGAGGATATCGAGCGGCTGGTGGGCATGCTGGCGACGACCTTGAAGACCGATCTCGAGCGTCGCGGCGAGGGCGCCAGGACGCTGGCGCTGCTGCTCTTTCGCGTCGACGGCGCCGTCAGCCGCATCGCGCTCGGCACCTCGCGGCCGATGCGCGAACCGATGCTGATCCAGAAATTGTTCCATGAACGGCTGGCCGCGCTCGAGCAGGACATCGATGCCGGCTATGGCTTCGATCTCGTCCGGCTCTCGGTGCTGTCGGCGGCCACCTTCGACATGCAGCAGGCCGACCTCGCCGGCGAGACGACCGACGACGGCGCCGATATCGCGCTGTTCGCCGACCGCATCCGTGCCCGGCTCGGCGATGGCGCGGTTTTGCGGCCGGTCACCGTCGAAAGCCATCTGCCGGAACGCGCCGTCGCCACGATCCCCTTCACCGAAGCCCCGCGCCGGACCACGCCGCCGAAGAAGCCGGACAGGATGCAGGCTCCGGCGACCGTCTTCCCGCCGGAACGGCCGATCCGGCTTTTCCGCTCGCCCGAACCCATCGATGTGCCGGCCACCGAAATGCCCGAGGGCCCGCCGCTGAACTTCCGCTGGCGGCGCGCGCTCTACCGGGTGACGCGCGCCGAGGGGCCGGAACGCATCGCCGCCGAATGGTGGCATGAAGCCGCAAGCGACGAGGCGGCCTCGACGCGCGACTATTTCCGCATCGAGGATGCCGACGGCCGCCGCTACTGGCTCTACCGGCAGGGCCTCTATGGCGGCTCGCAGGTGCCTCCGCGCTGGTTCATGCATGGTGTCTTCGCATGAATGCGCTGACCGTCATTCCCTATGCCGAGTTCGGCATCCAGTCGAATTTCTCCTTCCTGCGCGGCGCCTCCAAGCCCGAGGAACTGGTGGTCGCGGCCAAGCTCATGGGCTTCTCGGCGATCGGACTTGCCGACCGCAACACGGTGGCAGGCGTGGTGCGCGCCTGGCAGCAGGCCAAGGTCGAGACGCTTTCCTATCACCCCGGCTGCCGGCTGGTTTTTTGCGACGGCACGCCGGACATTCTCGCCTACCCGCAGGACCGCAAGGGCTGGGGGCATCTCTGCCGCATGCTCACCCAAGCCAATCTGCGCGATGAAACCGAAAAGGGCGCCACCCTTCTCCAGCGCGGCGACCTCCTCGAATGGGGGGACCTGATGTCGCTGGCGGTCCTGCCCGATCTGTCGACGGGCACGCAGGACAGTCTCGCTCTGCTTCGCCAGCTCAAGGACCGCTTCGGCAGGAACCTGCGGCTCGGCGTCTCGCCTTGCTATGCCGGCAATGACCGCTTCCGGATCGAGCAGGCGGCAGCGCTGGCGGAGATCGCCGGGGTGCCGCTGATGGCGACCAACGACGTCCTCTACCACACGGCGGAACGGCGCCCATTGCAGGACGTGCTGACCGCGATCCGCCTCAACACGCCCGTCGCCGAGGTGGGGCTGCAGCTGGCCGCCAATGCCGAGCGCCACCTGAAACCGCCGATGGAGATGGCGCGCCTGTTCCGCCGGCATCCCCAGGCACTGGCCGAGACCTTGCGCTTCGCGCAGGAGCTGAGCTTCTCGCTCGGCGACCTCCAGTACAACTACCCCGATGAACCGACGGAATCGGGGCTCGGGCCGCAGGCCGAGCTGGAAAGACTGGCGCGGGAGGGGGCGGCCAGCCGTTATCCGGCGGGCGTGCCTGCGTCCGTGACCAAGCGCATCGGAGAAGAGCTCGCCCTCATCGAACGTCTCAACTACGCCCGCTATTTCCTGACGGTTTACGACATCGTCAAATACGCCCGCAGCCAGGACATCCTCTGCCAGGGGCGCGGTTCGGCCGCCAATTCGATCGTCTGCTTCTGCATCGGCATCACCGAGGTCGGGCCGGACCGGATCGACACGCTTTTCGAGCGCTTCATTTCCGAGGAGAGGAACGAGCCGCCCGACATCGATGTCGACTTCGAGCATGAGAAGCGCGAGACCGTCATCCAGTACATCTACGAGAAATACAGCGCCAAGCGCACCGCGCTGGCCGCCGCCGTCATCAGCTATCGCGGCCGCTCGGCGCTGCGCGAAGTATCCAAGGCGATGGGCCTGTCGGAGGACGTCAGGGGGTCGTTGTCAGGCTCGATCTGGGGCTGGTCGACCTCGGAGCTTGGCGAAAAGGAAGCCAGGGCCGGCGGCCTCGACCGGTCCGACCCGGTGTCGCGGCACGTGATCGAACGCGCCAACGAGATCATGGGTTTTCCCCGTCACCTCTCCCAGCATGTCGGCGGCTTCGTCATCACCAGGGACCGGCTCGACGAGATCGTCCCCATCGTCAAGACGGCGATGGACGAGCGCAAGATGGTCGAGTGGGACAAGGACGATCTCGACGCGGTGAAGATCCTCAAGGTGGATGTGCTGGCGCTCGGCATGCTGACCTGCCTGAAGCGCGCCTTCACCCTGCTTGAAGATCATTATCCCAAGGCTCGGGACAGATATGGCCGACCCTATGTGCTGGCCACCCTGCCGCCGGAGGACGACAACGTCTACGACATGATCTGCCGCGCCGACACGCTCGGCGTCTTCCAGATCGAATCGCGCGCCCAGATGTCGATGCTGCCACGGCTCAGGCCGCGCACCTTCTACGACCTCGTCATCGAGGTGGCGATCGTCCGGCCGGGCCCGATCCAGGGCGACATGGTCCATCCCTACCTGCGCCGCCGGCAAGGCAAGGAAAAACCCGAGTACCCAAAGCCGGAGCTGGAAGAGATCCTCGGCAAGACGCTGGGTGTCCCGCTGTTCCAGGAGCAGGCGATGAAGATCGCCATCGTCGCCGGCGGCTTCAGGCCCGGCGAGGCCGACGAGCTGCGCCGCGCCATGGCCACCTTCAAGCGCACCGGCACCATCGGCAATTACCGCCAGCGCATGATCGACGGCATGGTCGGCAAAGGCTACACGAAGGACTTCGCCGAGCGCTGCTTCAAGCAGATCGAGGGCTTTGGCGAATACGGCTTTCCCGAAAGCCATGCCGCCTCCTTCGCCCTGCTCGTCTATGCCTCCTGCTGGTTCAAGACCTTCTATCCCGACGTCTTCTGCGCCGCGATCCTGAATTCGCAGCCGATGGGGTTCTACCAGCCGGCCCAGCTCGTCCGCGACGCGCGCGACCATGGCGTCGACATCCGCGACGTCGACGTCAATTTCTCCGTCTGGGACTGCACTTTGGAAAAAGCGGCTTTCGACCCGGCCCGCATCCTCGCGCGCCATGCCGAAATGCGTGGCATCATCGAGACAAATCATGCGCTGCGGCTCGGCTTCCGTCAGATCAAGGGCCTGTCGGAGGAGCGCATGAAGATTTTCGTCGCCAGGCGTGGCGACGGCTACGAATCGGTCAGGGATGTCTGGCTGCGCTCCGGCCTCGATGTCGACGAGATCGAAAGGCTGGCGCAGGCCGATGCTTTCCGGTCGCTTGGCCTCGATCGCCGCGAGGCGCTGTGGGCGGTGCGCGCGCTCGACGGCAAGAGTGCCGCCGAAAGGCTGCCGCTGTTCGACCAGCCGGCGATCCGCCTGCGCGAGCTGGAGCCCGAGACGAAGCTGCCGAAAATGCCGCTCGGCGAGCATGTCATCCACGACTACCGTTCGCTCGGCCTGTCGCTGAAGGCGCATCCGGTTGCCTTCCTGCGCGAGCGGCTCGACCGGGCCGGCGTCACGCCCAATGCCAACCTGCCTTCGGTCCGCGACGGCAGGCGGGTCTCCGTCGCCGGGCTTGTCCTGGTGCGGCAGCGGCCCGGCAAGGGCAACGCGATCTTCCTGACGCTGGAGGACGAGAAGGCCGTCGCCAATGTCATCTTCTGGGAGAGAACCTTCACCCGCTATCGGCCCATCGTCATGGGCGCGCGGTTCGTCCGGGTCACCGGGAAATTACAGTCGGAATCGGGTGTGATCCACATCGTCGCAGAGAAGATCGAGGACTTGACGCCCTGGCTGACCGTGCTTCTGGAGAAGGTCAGCGAGGCCAGACCGTTGATCGCCAGCCCCCCGGCCGCCAAGGAGGGCACGGATCGCGATGGCCGACCCGCGCCGCGGAACGCGCCGATCGGAAAGGATCTCGCAACGCTGTCGGAAGAAGCGGAGAGGGTCATGCCCAAGGGGCGCAATTTTCAGTAGGCGCGGCCCGCGTCTTCGAAGGATGGCTCTGCCGATTACGAAGGCCCACTCAAACGCGGCGGGGACAGGACGTCCTCCACTGACAACGTCCGCGCTTCCGAAGGCAGCATGATCGGGATGCCGTCACGCACCGGATAGGCAAGCTTGGCGATCCTCGATATCAGCTCGCCGCGCTCCGGATCCCAGGTCAACGGGCCCTTGGTCAGCGGGCACGCCAGCAGCTCCAGCAGCTTGGGGTCGACATTGACCTTCTTCCCGTCCCGTCCGTCCGCCATTCGGTTCCGTCCTTCTATGGGGCAACCGCTTCAGGCCCGGTTTAGCCCTTCAGGTTTTCCGAAGCGTTTGCGCTGCCACGATCGGCGATTGGTCTGAAGCTGCTGTTCTGCGTCCCTCTGCCACCTTACTGCAGACTCGAACCGAAATCCTCATTCTCGCGCGCCAGCGCCATTTCGGTGATGGCGATCAGCGTCTCGGCCCGCGTCTTAAGGTCCGCCGCTTCGAGCAGCGCCTGTTTCTCGGCCGGCCCGTAGGGCGCCATCATCGACAGCGCGTTGACCAGCATGGCGTTTTCGGCCCGGCTGACACTTTCCCAGTCGGCTTCCAGGTCATTGGCCTGCAGATAGGCGCGAAATGCCCGGAGCAACGATGGCCGGTCGATCTCGCTCGCCGCCTGGTCTTCGTGGAGATCGGCGAGAAAGGGAGCCAGCTTGCACTGGCGAAACGGTGTCTTGGCCGTCAGTTCATGGGCGATGCGGAACCGGCACACGCCCTGCAGCGAAATCAGGTAGCGGCCGTCACCGGTCTCGGAAAAGGCGATGATGCGGCCGGCGCAGCCGACATTGCAAAGCTCCGGCTCGCCATCGGCGCGCAGCGCGCCATCGAGGCTGGGCTGGATGATGCCGATGAGGCGCGACCCGGCAATCGCCTCGTCCACCATCTGCAGATAGCGCGGCTCGAAGATGTTGAGCGGCATGCGACCGCCCGGCAACAGCAGCGCTCCGGCAAGCGGAAAGATCGGAATCGTCGACGGCAAATCCGTATCCAGCCGGTAGTGCGCGTTTCCCGCCTGCACCTATTCCTCCGATCGCTTCATCGAGAAGCGCCAATTCCTGTCTTATCTGGCGCGGTCATCGCCGACCACAAGCCCGTGCGGCAAAACAACCGCAGCTCAGGAGAACAGCAGCGACGACAGTTTGCGCCGCGCCGCCAGCGTCGCCTCGTCGGTCATGCCCCATGCCTCGAACAGCTGCAGCAATTGCGTCTTGGCGCCATCGTCGTTCCACGCCCGGTCGGCCTTGATGATGGCCAGCAGATTGTCGGCCGCCGCCGTGCGCTCACCCCTGGCGTTCTGGATCATGGCGAGATCGAAACGCGCCTGGTGATCCCCGGGGTTTTCGGCCAGGCGCCGCTCGAATTCGGCCGGATTGCCAAGCGCTGCTGCCTGCGCCGCCAGCGCGATCCTGGCGCGCACGGCTGCCAGCGGCGGCGCATCCTTCTTGGCCTCCGGCGCTGTTGCCAAAAGCGCCTCGGCGCCCTCGGTGTCACCGGCCTCGAACAACAGGTCGCCCAGCCCAGCGATCGCCTCGATCGTCTCCGGCGCCTGAGCCAGGATGGCGTCGTAGATATCGGCGGCGGTCTGCATGTCGCCGGCGTCGCGCGCCTCGGTTGCCGCTGCCAGGGCTTCGGCCACCGGCGGCGCGCCGTTGCCCTTGCCGCCCACCTTGGTGATGAATTCGGCGATCTGGCTCTCCGGAATGGCGCCCATGAAGCCGTCGACCGGCTGGCCGTCCTTGAAGGCGATGACCGCCGGGATCGACTGGATGCCGAGTTGGCCGGCGATCGACGGGTGGTCGTCGATGTTCATCTTGACCAGCTTGACCTTGCCGCCGGCGGCCCTGACGGCCTTCTCCAGCTGCGGGGTCAATTGCTTGCAAGGCCCGCACCACGGCGCCCAGAAATCGACCAGCACCGGCTGGCGGCGCGATTCCTGGATGACGTCGGCGGCAAAGGCTGCGGTCGTCGTGTCCTTGATGACATCGCCGGCGGGGGCGGCGGGCGCATCGCCAAGCGCGACTTTCGCCGGCGCGGGCGCGGTTCCACCATACTGCACGGTGGTGGCGTACTGGCCGCCATTGCCGCCATAGGAGCCGCCAAACGGTTTGTTGTCGCTCATCTCTTTACCCTTCCATGGCGCGGCCGGCCGGCGGCCCAGCGCCATATCCCTTGACGCATCGGTTTCAAGCCATCCATGTGGCGATCACGCGGAGACTTTCAAGATAGCAGCATCGTGCCCGGTTGCCTCGACGAATTTGATCAGGTCCGCCGACGCGATCGAGGTCGTCGCCTCATTCGTCAGCGGATGCGCGTTGATCACCGCATGCTCCATCAGCGCCCTGTCGAGCACGACCTTGACCCTGCCCGCCGTGTCGTTGACCAGACCGAAGACCGTGACGGCGCCCGGCACGACGCCGAGCAGCTCCATCAGCATCTCCGGCCTGCCGAAGGAGACACGGCCGGCGGCGCCGATCTCGTGGTGGATCTGCTTGAGGTCGACGACCGCGTCCTCGCCAACGGTGACCAGGAAGAAATTGTCCTTCTTGTCCTTCAGGAACAGGTTTTTGGTGTGGCCGCCGGCGATTTCACCGCGCAGCGCCTGCGAATCGGCAACCGTGAACAGCGGCGGATGGCGCCGCGTCGAGGCGGCAATGCCGAGGTCGGCAAGAAAGCTCATCAATTCGGCTTCGGTCTTCGGCATCGATTTTCTTCTTCGTCCCGTTTCCTGCCATGCCGTTTACGGCCAATGGTGCGGCCGACACAAGACCGTCATGCGACATGATGGTCAACGCGCCCGCCACATAGTGCCGGCGGCCTGCCGGCGTCGCCCGCCGCGTTGCAAAAAGCCTGATATTTCCCTGTTGCAATCGCCGCGCTCTTCAGCCATATAGGCCCGGCTTGCGGCCAAGACGCCGTGTGAGCGGGTGTAGCTCAGGGGTAGAGCACAACCTTGCCAAGGTTGGGGTCGAGCGTTCGAATCGCTTCACCCGCTCCAGTTTCCTCTCAGGGAATCAAGCATTTGCGAAGAAAGGCCGGACATTGATCCGGCCTTTTCGCTTTTCGGGCAGCACCAGGGCAGCACCTGCGCTTTTATCCCGCCGCCGCAGGCGGACCCGACAGAAGCACGCGATTGTTTCGGCTTGAAGTCCAGAAGCGGGCTTGGCTGGCCAGGGCGTGCCCGATGCGAATGCCGAGGGGAACATTCTTTTCGTCGCGAAGTTCTGACTTTGCCTTGGTTTAACTCCCCGTGGCCAAGGCTCGGAAGTTGCCTCTACAGCTTCCACAGCCCGTCTCGGTGTGGGGGCAAAACTACCCGAGACGGGCTGATTAACCCAGCACCGGCTTCTGACTGCCAGGCTGCGGCGGACGCATCGGTCATTGCCGCCTATCGGACCGACATCTGGCGCGCGCTGCGAAGTGGGTGAACATTCGAGCGGAGGGCCAAATGGCCGAGGTCCCACCCGCCGGATGCGGACTTCATATTCGCCCGGTTGGTTAGATGCTCTGCGTCTTCTCGCGGAAGGCCAATGAGCACTCTGCCGGACAAACTTGCCGGCATCTCGGAAAACAGATCATAGACCAGCCAATTGTCGGCCGGATCTTGCAGCGCAACGAACCTCATGTGGGCCTCCATTGCTGGCGAGGCCCAATTTAGATGGGATCCAGTTCGTGCTGCCTTCTCCATTTGGATAGTGATCGTTCGGCCATTGGGTCGAACTCCGGCGGCCATAGCCTCCGGCCTCGGCCGCGAAGCTGCTTACCGCAAAGGCGGCCGCCTCCGCGTGGGCCGGACGCATTTTCGACCGCCCACCCTCCAGATCCTCACAGGTAGGGGGAGGCAAGCCCATGGGGCCTGCGTGGCACCGAAGCTGGCGCGCCACTTACTCGTGGACGAAATGGCCGGTGCGGTTGGGGGTCTCTGGGCTGCGCACCACACCGGCCACCGCGGGAAGGTTCTATGTCCCCCGCTTGCTTAAATTACGGTCTATTAGCCGCCACGCAACTAAGCCTATCGGCGACACCGAGCCGTAGGGAATGGCTCCCTGGACATGTTGCAGCGTTGCGCTTGGGTGCGCTCGGCTATGGCGAACGCCCGGCTGACCGATCCCGACCCGGGACACCTGATGAAGCCGGTTCCAGAAGAGTTGATGACCATGTGGAAGATCGGCCGCGACGTTGGCAACCCGCGCAACAACCGGCCCGATCTGCTCGACGAGGTGAAGGACGAGCTGTTCGACCTGTAGGGAGGAGATCCATTGCCGCAATTCCGCCGGCGTGGGTGGTAACGATCAAGCCTTCCGCAGCCTCACTCCGGCCCTGATGGGGCCCGCGCTTTCTGCCAGAGCGAAACCGAAGAATCGCGGATGAAAATGGCCGGCGCCAGTTGGGCGGGGTGGGCTTAGGGTGACGCCGGCCAAGCGGACATTACGTCCGCCGCAATCGCAATATGCGTCAGCCGGCCGGGGTGCGGCTATGGCGTGATCGCGGAGCCACGTAGCGTGGTTGTTCAGCGTTTGATCCGGATGCCAATTCCCATGACTCTGTCGGAATTGGAGTGAAATAGAAATTCATGGAAATCAGCGCGTCCCAATTCCTCGATCTTTAGCTCCCTCCAGAATTTCGGGACCGCATCGTCTCCACAAAATCGATCGTTGATATCGTGAAACATGCAGAGGCGCGCCTGCCGACCGACATTCTGGTAGTCGCGGGCAACCCATTCGTAGGAGTGATTTCCGTCGATAAGAACGAGGTCAAATGCTTCATCGGCGAACGCGTCCGACGTCTTGCCGGCAAGAAACGCGACGGGTGTCTTGAAGACGATGCGCGCGGAAGTCGGAAGGGTGGAAGCAATATCGATGGTCGTCGCCTTCAGGCCGGGATTGAGCCTCGACAGACACGCCGCCATGAAGGAAAAGGTAAATCCGTCGCAAGTTCCCACCTCAAGAAAGCTGCCGATCGGTTGGCTGGCCAACAGCACCATGGCTTCCGCCAGTTGCCTCGGAATCTGCCACAAACCGGGCGCGTGGAAATTCATGTTCCTGACATCCTCGCCATACAGCCCACGCCGGTCGTAGCGCAGGCCAATCTGGCGGATTTTCGCCTCGAGAAACGTGCTGCGTGAAAGCTCTTCCCTTTTCGCATTTTCAATTTCTCGAACCGCCCGTTCCAGCTTGCCGGTCGCGAAACGCGAACTGAGTGCATAGATCGGCTTTTTGATAAGTTGCTTGAGTGAAGGCATTTGCAGATCGCGATCCTTGGGAGCCTCGCATGCATAACACGCTCCATGATCCGGCAAAGACCAGGCAGCCTCTCCTTCGCCGCTCGGGCCCTGTGAAATCTTGCCGGCCGGCAGGTTGCCGCTTGCCGGTATTTCCCACTTGATCGTCGATCCCCGGAATGCTCCGTTGCCGCTTCGGACATCCGGAGAGATCCATGACGGGCTTTGTCGACCGCCAGCGCGCGACGCATTTGATGGAACGCGCCAACATTGATGCGCTGGTGCTGTGCGCGCCCGAGGCATTCCACTATGCGACCGGCGCGTCGATCGGCCCGGCGGGCCTGTTCCAGCGGGCCGGCGCCGGCTTCGTCGTCGTCCCGGCCCGGCAAGACCTGCCGATCGGTGTGGTGGTGGCGGATTTCAACGCGGCGCAGCTGCAACGGGCCGTGCCGGATGCCGTCGTGCGCGGCCACCCGATCTGGATCGAATCCGCGACCCTCGACGCCTCGACATCCGGACAAAAGCTGGCGCAACGCATCGAGGCCGGCCTGGCCTCGTCCGGCCGCGCGCCGGACTTTTCCCGGCCGGCGACGTTCGAGCTCGCCAATTCCGTCCATCAGCTGAAGCAGATCCTCGCCGGGTTCGGGCTCGACCGCGCCACGATCGGCGTCGATCTCGATTTCATAGCCGCCGCCGATTTTTTAGCCATGCAGGCGATGTTGCCGGCCTGCGCGATGGTCGACGGCTCGCCGATCCTCGACAGGTTGCGGGCGATCAAGTCGCAAGGCGAGATCGACCTCCTGCAGCAAGGCGTCATCCTGTCGGAAGCCGGGCTGGAGCGGCTGCTGGTGGATGCCATGGCCGGCATGCGCCAGGCCGATCTCATTGCCCTCTACCGCGAAGGCGTCGCCACCGCCGCGGCCGGACTGTCCCATCCGGTCGCGACCGCCGAATATGTGACGCTCGGCGCCCGGGCCAAGGGTGCCGATGCCAAGGCAATGCCCGGCGATCCGCTGAAGTGCGACATGGTCTGCACCGTCGGCGGCTACGCTTCCGACATGTCGCGCAACTTCACCTTCGGGCCGCCATCCGCCGAGCAGGCCGAACTGCATGCGATCGCCGAACGGGCCTTCGAGGACGGGCTGGCCGCGCTTGTCCCCGGAACCTCGCTCGCCCACGTGCATCGCGTAGCGACCGAGAGCCTGGCACGGCAAGGTCTGCGCTCGTATCGCCGCGGTCATTTCGGCCATGGCGTCGGCCAGTCGGTATTCTCCGAGCAATGGCCGTTCATTGCGGCCGAAAGCGAGGTCGTGGTCGAGGCCGGCATGGTGCTGGCCTTCGAGATCCCGCTCTACATCGACGGTCTCGCCAGCTTCAATCTCGAGGACCAGTTCCTGATCACGGCGGATGGGCCCGTTGCCATGAACCGCCTGCCGAGGCGGCTGGAAACGATCGGATAGCAGGGCTTCAAATCTGCCCCCTGGAGATTGGCCGAGGCCCCTTCACCTTCGTCATCCACGGGCGGAGCAGGAGCGAGGCTCCCTCGCGGACACCCGAGGATCCATGCCAGGACCTTGGCCGGAGAGTGCAGCAGAGCAGAATTCTGAACCGCTGAAACGCTTTGAAGACGCGGCATGGATCCTGGGGGTCTGCGCTACGTCGCTACGCTCCTAGCTCCGCCCCAGAATGACGAAGCGATGGGCGATTCGACCAATCTCGAAGTCATGCTATTGCCGTTGAATGATCAACCCTTGCTAAGCGCTTATCGGCGGTCGCCGATCCCTCCACGGCATCTCCTGCTCCAGCTGCGCCGACGCGGCCAGCACCGTCGCTTCGTCGCCATAGCGGCCGACCAGCTGTACGCCGATCGGCACGCCGCCTTTCGACCAGCCGAGCGGCAGGGAGATCGCCGGCTGCCCGGAAATGTTGAAGGGGAAGGCGAACACCGCGTCCGTCCATTTGGCGTTGTAGCGGTCGATGTCGGTCTCGGACATGTCGTAATAACCGAACGGGCGCGGCAGCTGCGTCAGCGTGGGGGTGATGAAGAGATCGTAGGCCGCGAGATCGCCGACGATGTCGCGGCCCACCTGCCTGAGCTGCTCGACATCGGAGATGTGGCGGACGCCGCTGGTCGCGCGGCCGCGCTCGATGATCGCCCAGGTCACCGGCTCGACATCGCCTGGCGTCACCGGCCGGCCGACCACCGTTTCAAGGTAGTCGAACGTCGCCGCCGTCTGCACGCAGGTCATGTTGGTGTAGGTCTTCCACACCGCATTGGCGTCGAGCGGCATGTCGTGCTCCTCGACATGGTGCCCCAGCCGCTCGAGTGCCGCCACGGACGCCAGCACCGCCGCCTTCACCTCCGCGTCGATGGACGTGCCGTTGGGCGGCGTGACGCAAAAGCCGACGCGCAGCGTCCTCGGCGCCCGCGCCGACAGGCTGAGCCAGCTGCCATCGGGAACCGGCGGCGTATAGGGGTCGCCCGGCAGCGCGCCGGCCACGGCATCGAGATAGGCCGCCGTGTCGTGCACCGTGCGCGAGCAGCACAGGAAATAGGCGCCGCCATACCAATAGTCGCCGAAAGGCGCGAGGCTGACGCGGCCGCGCGACGGCTTCAGGCCGACAATGCCGCAGCAAGAGGCCGGGATGCGGATCGAGCCGGCACCGTCGCTGGCTTCCGCAATCGGCACCATGCGTGAGGCGATGGCCGCGGCGGCACCGCCGCTCGAACCGCCGGGTGTGATGCCCTCCTTCCACGGGTTCTTCGTCGGGCCGTAGAGTTTCGGTTCCGTCGTGATCGACCAGCCATTCTCGGGCGCGTTCGACTTGCCGACCAGCACCAGCCCCGCCGCCTTCATGCGGCGGACGACTTCGGTGTCGAAATCGGCGACGACGTCTTTCAGGTAGAAACAGGAGTTGGTGTTGGGCGCCCCGGTCCAGGACGAGGCCAATTCCTTGAGCAGGAACGGCACGCCGGCGAAGGGTGCTGATCTGTCGACCGTCTGCGCCTGGGCGCGTGCCATGTCGTAGAGGCGATGGATGACCGCATTAAGCGCGGGGTTGAGCCGCTCCACCAGCGTGATCGCCGCCTCGACCAATTCGGCTGGCGAAACCTGACCGCCGCGCACCAGCCCTGCCAGATCGAGTGCGTCGGACTCGGCGTAGGTTTTCAGCAGACTGTCGGTGACGGCGGCCATGTATTGCTCCTTCTGTCGGATCGGTGGCTGAGAGACTCACCCTCACCCAGCCTCCGCTTCGACTGGCGTGACTGATCGGCCCGCGACTTGATTGCCACGTGGTTCCCCCAATCCGTCGCTGCTTCGCAGCGCCACCTTTCCCCCCTCCGGAGGGAAAGGAAGGGAGCCCCGTTGGAAAAGCGTTGACGGCAAAAAGCTTGGCGCCTTCCTCTACCCCGTCGATCGGGGGAGAGGTGTCTCAGCGAAGCCGAGACGGAGTGGGGGTCGACCAGCGCAGCATAGCACAATGCATGCGCGAAGCGGCCGGATGAGGGAGCGTCACTTCAGGCCAGCTCGACGGTCCGCCCCAGCGCGATGCTCTGTTCGGCGGCCAGCACGATGCGCAGGCTGTTGACCGCCGCATCCATCTGCTCGGTGAGGTCGAGATCCTCGCGGATGGCGCGCAGGAAGAACGCCTGCTCGCGGTCGCAGAGTTCCTGATGGCCGGGTTCGTCCTCCATGCTGACGATCTCGTCCGGCTTCGAGAAATTCTTGTCGCCGTCGACCTGTGCGTAATGGATCTTGAGCGCGTCGGTCTTGGTGTGACGGTCGATGTCGGCGGAATTCGACACTTCGGCGAGCTCGGTCGGGCTGCTCGCCTGCTGGCCGGCGACGATCGACACCGCGCCCTTGGGGCCGACCACGTCCTTCACGAAATAGGCCGTCTCGCTCATCATCGGACCCCAGCCGGCCTCGTACCAGCCGACCGAGCCGTCATCGAAGGTGACGTGCAGATGGCCGTAATTCTGCTTGTCGGCTTCCGCCCACAACTTGGCGCCGATGCCGTGCACGCGCACCGGCTTGGCGCCGGTCAGCTGGCACATGACATCGACATAATGCACGCCGCAATCGACGATCGGGATCAGCGAATCGATCAGGTTCTTGTGCCAGTGCCAGGCGCTGCCGCTGCTCTGCTGGTTGAGGTTGAGGCGCATCACCAGCGGCTTGCCGAGCGTCTTGCCGACTTCGATGAACTTGATCCACGACGGGTGGACGCGCAGGATGTAGCCGAGCACCAGCTTGCGGTTTTTCGCACGCGCCGCGGCGACGACCTTCTCGGCATCCTCGATGTTGGTGGCCAGCGGCTTTTCCATGAACACATGGCAATTGGCCGCGATCGCCTTCAGCGCGTATTCGGCATGGGTGTTCGGCCAGCTGTTGATCGAGACGGCGTCCGGCCTGGTCTCCTTCAGCGCCTGGTCGAAATCCTCATAGAGCGGATATCCGGCCAGTTCGGCCGGGATCTTCTTGTTGCTCTTGATCGAGCGGCTCATGATGCCGACGATCTCGAAGCCGTCGAGCCGGTGATACGCGCTGGCATGCGAAGCGCCCATATTGCCGAGACCAACCACCAGCACTTTTACCTTGTCGGCCATTTCAGCCTCCCAAATTCTTGATTGAACCTTAGGCGGCAAAAGCTCTTGCCGCCCGAATCTTTGGCTGGGACAATCACCTCAGGTCGGTGCCGCCCCTCATTGCCCTGCCCTTCCTCTCCCCCGTCGATCGGGGGAGAGGTGTCGAGCGAAGCTCGACGGAGTGGGGGTCGACCTTCGCACCCGCCTGAGGTTACTTGCTCGCCAGATTGTGCCTGTCTTGCGGCGACTGCGCGTTTGGCGAACGTCTTCCCCCACTCCGTCGCCGTTTCACGGCGCCACCTCTCCCCCCTCCGGAGGGAGAGGAAAGGAGCCAAGAGGGGCAGCGCCGACATAGCCCCGTTTGCAGTCCTTACTTGACCGCCGAATCGAACAGATGCGCCTTGATCTTCTCGACATCGAGCGCGGCAAAGCCTTCCGACAGCTTGACGCCGTCGGCATCGGCCTTGACCTTGGCCTTGTCGAAGTCGTTGGCCGGGCCGATCAGATCGTTGGTGCAGACGTCCTCGGCCTTCACCGGATTGGTGATCTGGCCGATCTTGTGGATCTCGTCGAAGAAGCCCTGCCAGCTCGCCATGTCGTGCGAGCCCCAGCCGCCGCGCTTGTCCATGTCGCCGCGGAAGACGTTGATCTGCTGCAGGATCGAGGTGGTGCCAAGCTCGGGCCCGAGATTCTTGGCCAGCGTCGGGAACTGCTCGAACACCGCTTCGACGGCGGCGCGTGGATTCTGGTAGCCGAACTCGAGGCCCATCGCCCAGCCGCGCAGGTACTTTTCCAGGAACGCCTTGCGGTCGGGGTCCTCGAGATCGGCGGCGCGCACGACGAAGGTGTTGGCCGGCAGTTTCGAGTTCTGCACGCCGAGCCAGTATTCGAAGTCAAGGCCCTTGGCGATCCATTCGGCGCGCAGGCCCTCCCATGACAGGGCGGCGTCGCCCTGGCCGCCGGCAAGGGCCGTGCCCCAGGTCGGCCAGCCGGCCTCGACATATTTGACCTTCTTGATGTCGACGCCTTGCGCTGCCAGCAGCGGGTCGGTGATCGACTGCCAGGCGGCGGAACCGAGCAGGATGGTCTTGCCTTCGAGCGTCTTCAGGTCCTTCGTTCCTTCGCCCTTGCGGAAGGCGAAGCTGAACGTGTCGCGCGCGCCCATGTGGAACACCGACTTCAGCTTCATGCCGTTCTGGATGGCGAAGGAGAACACGCCGGGCGATGGAAAGCCCATGTCGGCCTGGCCGACATCGACGAACTTCACCGTCGCCGTGCCGTCCGACGGACCCGGCTGCATGTCGGTGTCGAGCCCGTCGAAATAGCCGGCCTTCTTCGCCGCCCAGTAGGGATAGTCGTCGAGCACTTCGAGTGTGCCGCGCGGTGATATCCAGGTGAACTTGCCATAGGGCTCGGCCCTGGCCTCAAGGCCCGTGACGCCGAGTGCCGTGGCCGTCACCAGGCCGGCGCCGGTGACCTGCAGGAAGTAGCGGCGGCTGATCCCCGCCTTGTGGCTGATCGCATTTTCTTTGGTCATGACATTCCCCTTCTTGTTGATTGTCGGCCCTGTCGCCCGCCTCCCGGGCGCCGTCATTGCGTCTGCGTTAAGTCCTTGTCTTGTGCATGTCGTTGTCCCAAACCGCCGCGCATTTTTGGGCGACTTGCCCTATGCCTCCCAGCTCGCCCATTTCTTGCCAATCAGGAAGAACAGCACGTAGATCAGGATGCCGAGCGTCGACAGGATCAGCACCACGGCGAAGAACTGCGGCATCTGGATCATCGACGAATAGGTGGTCAGCCGGTTGCCGAGACCAAAGCCGCCGCCGACCATCTCGGCGCCGACCGCGGTCAACAGGCCGAAGATCGCGCCGATCATCAGGCCGACCAGGATCATCGGCAGCGCCATCGGCGCGCGGATCTTCCAGAATATCTGCAAGGTGCTGGCGCCATAGGAGCGCGCCAGCGCGATCTTGGCGCTGTCGACGCGGCGAAAGCCGGTGGCCGCATTGATCATCACCATCGGCCCGGCGGCCAACGCGACAGCGATGATGCGCGGCGTGTAGCCGAAGCCGAAGCGCAGGATCAGAAGCGGCACCAGCGCCAGCATCGGCGTGGTGACGAGCAGCAGGATGTAGGGCGCGACGATCTTTTCGGCGAACGGGAACTGGGTGATGACGGCGGCCAGCACCAGGCCGATGATGGCGCCGATGGTGAAGCCGGAAACCAGTTCGACCAGCGTGTAGCCGAGATGCGGCGCGATCAGCGGGAACTCGTCGAACAGCGCATAGGCGATCGAGCTCGGCGGCGGCATGATGTAGAGCGGCACATGGAACAGCCGCAGCGCCAGTTCGATGCCGCCGACGATGATGACCGCGACGGCTATGATGGCCGCCACCTCCTTGCCCGACTTGATGCCGGGGCCGCTGGCGAAGGCCGACAGGTTGGTCAGGCTGACCTCGTGGCCATCGCCGGACTTGGCTTTCGAGAACTCCGGTATTGCGTCGCCTCCGCTCACGGTCTGATCCTCACGATCTCGGCGCTCGGGCGCTCCGCCGGCTTCGGTCGCGTGCGTTCGCCGACGATGTCCATCTTGATCCGGTTGGTAAGGTCGAAGACTTCCTTCGTCGCCATGATCTCCAGCGAGCGCGGCCGTGGAAACGGCACGCGATATTCCTTGGCGACGCGGCCCGGCCGCGCGCTCAGCACCACCACGCGGTCGGAAAGGAAGATCGCTTCCTCGATGCTGTGGGTGATGAAGACGATGGTGGTCTTGGTGTCGAGCCAGATCTCCTCGACCAGCCGGTTCATCTCCTCGCGGGTGAAACTGTCGAGCGCGCCGAACGGCTCGTCCATCAACAGCACCGAGGGTTTCAGCGCCAGCGCCCGCACGATCGCCGCGCGCTGCTGCATGCCGCCCGAAAGCTCGCGCGGAAACTTGCCGCCAAAGCCATCGAGCCCGACGCGGTTGAGCAGATGCGCGATCCAAGCCCGGTCCTGCTTCTCGCCCTTGATCTCGAAGGGGAAGCGGATGTTGGCGTCGAGATTGCGCCAGGGCAAAAGGTTCGCTTCCTGGAAGACGATGCCAATGTCCGGGCGTGGGCCGGTGATCTTGATACCGTCGAGCCGGATCTCGCCACTGGTCAGGCTGTGCAGGCCGGACATCGACCACAGGAGCGTCGTCTTGCCGCAACCGGAAGGACCGACGATCGAGACGATTTCATTGGCCTTGATATCGAGGCTGCAGCGGTCAAGCGCCAGCAGATCGCCGGACGCCGTGTGATAGATCTTGGTCGCGGCCTGCACGCCAAGCTTCGGGGTTGGTGCATCGCCCAAGTTCATGCGCCCCTCGGAGATCGCGCGATGATCCAACAGGTTCATCCGACCGCGAAAACAGTCTGTAACTATCCTACTTTCCTGTCAAGCGGGGAGTCGGAGGCTTCGTCGCCAAAATAGCCTCATTACAGTTATCATTCTGTTTTCATTGCATTTTCTTAACCTTGAAATGCATGTTGCTTTCCTACATACTCAGTGCCGTCGGGCGGATGCGGCGCGAGACGTGCGGTTGTGAGAGACAAGCGGCGAAGGCGATATGCATTGGCGACACGCGGCAGTTGTGGCGTGCCCGAACGCATGGAACGACAGCGTGCAACCATGGTAAGAAGTCAGCTCCGCAACCCAGGGAAAGACTTGACTTCATGACCGAAGCTGACAGCCAGGACCGGCGGCTCACGAGTGGCGATGCGGAGGGGCGCGAGCCTGTCCGGCGCATTCCCGACATCATCTCGCTGGTCAAGGATTCCTACAGCGAATTGCGCCCTGCCGAGCGCCGCGTCGCCGATGTCGTGCTCGACGATGTCAAATACGCGGTCGACGCTTCCAATGCCGCACTTGCCCAGCGCGCCGGGGTCAGCGAGCCGACGGTGACCCGGTTCTGCCGCGCCATCGGCTGCGAGGGCGTGCGCGACTTCAAGCTGAAGCTGGCGCAGAGCCTGGTCGTCGGCGCGCTCTACCTCAGCAAGCCACCCGCCACGAGCGGCGACAACGGCATGCCGTTCTGGAACGCCGTGTTCGGCGAAGCGCGCCGGGCCCTGCAGGAGGCCGAGCGGCAGCTCGACCCGGGGCAGCTGCAGAAGGCGGCCGAACTGATCGCCAAGGCACGCCAGGTCACCGTTTTCGGCCTCGGCGGGAGCTCCTCGGCGCTGGCGCAGGAAACCCAGTACCGGCTGTTTCGCTACGGCATCACCGTCAGCGCCCAGTGCGACCCCTATCTGATGCGGATGACCGCCTCGACCCTGAAACCCGGCGACCTGGTGATCGCCATTTCGGCGACGGGGCGCACGCGCGAGGTGATCGAGGCAGTGGAACTCGCCAAGCACTACCGCGCCAATGCGATCGGCGTGACGGCGCCCGACACCGAACTCGCGCGCGTCTGCGACGTCAGGCTGACGGTGGCGGTGCCCGAATATCCAGACACGCTGAAGCCGACGGCGTCGCGCTTCGCCTTCCTGGCCGCGATCGACCTTATGGCGGTGGCTTCCGCCTACAGGCTCGACGGCTCGGCGCGCGAAACCGTGCGCCGCATCAAGTACAACGCCCAGATCCACCGCACCGGCAAGGAGATGGAGCCGCTCGGGGATTAGTACTTTCCTTCTCCCCGTTCACGGGGAGAAGGTGCCGGCAGGCGGATGAGGGGCAGCGCCGGGCTCGACAATTATCGTCCCAATACAAATTGGGCATCGCAGCAAGAGGGAAAGAATGCTCGACATGGCACCATCGAAACAGGCCGCCGCATGGCTCGGGTCTTTCGCGCGGGCGCTCGAAGCGGGCGACGTGGCGGCAGCGAGCAACCTGTTCGTCGATGATTGCTACTGGCGTGACCTTCTGACCTTCACCTGGAACGTCACGACTATGGAAGGCCGCGAGGCGATCGCCGACATGCTGCGGGCGACGCTGCCGACGACGAAGCCTACAGCATGGCGGCTGACCGGCGAGGCGACCTCGGACGAGGGCACCATCGAAGCCTGGTTCAGCTTCGAAACCGCGGTGGCTACAGGCCAGGGCGCCATGCGGCTGCGCGACGGACGCTGCCAGACGTTGTTCACGGCGATGACCGAGCTCAAGGGGTTCGAGGAGCGCAAGGGACCGGCGCGGCCGCTCGGCGTGCGCCACAAGGCCGACCCCGAGCGCGAGACCTGGTCGGAGGCGCGGGCGCGCGAGACGCGTGAACTCGGCGCCGAAGAGCAGCCCTATTGCCTCGTCATCGGCGGCGGCCAGGGCGGCATCATGCTCGGCGCGCGGCTGCGGCAGCTGGGCGTACCGACCATCGTCATCGAGAAGAACGCCCGGCCCGGCGATTCCTGGCGCAACCGCTATCGCACGCTCGTGCTGCACGATCCGGTCTGGTACGACCATCTGCCCTACATTCCGTTCCCGGAAAACTGGCCGGTGTTCACGCCCAAGGACAAGATGGGCGACTGGCTGGAAATGTACACGCGCGTCATGGAACTCAACTACTGGGTCGCCACCAAATGCCTCAGCGCTTCCTATGACGAGACCGAAAAGGTCTGGACGGTGGTCGTCGACCGCGTCGGCCGGCGCATCACGCTGAAGCCGAAGCACATTGTCTTTGCCACCGGCGCCTACGGCCCGCCGCGGCGGATCGACTTGGCCGGCGCCGAAACGTTCAAGGGCGAGTTGCTGCATTCCAGCCAGTATTCCAGCGGCGAGAAATTTCGCGGCAAACGCGTTGCCGTCATCGGCGCGGCAAGCTCGGGGCATGACGTCTGCGTCGACCTGTGGGAAAGCGGCGCGAAGGTGACCATGATCCAGCGCTCGCCGACCACGGTGGTCAAGTCGGACACGCTGATGGAAGTCGGCTTCGAGATTTTTTCCGAAAACGCACTGGCGCGCGGCATCACCACCGAGAAGGCCGACATTATCGTCGCCTCGACGCCCTTCGCGCTGGTACCGAAGGGCCAGCGGGCGCTTTACGAGGTGATCAAGAAGCGCGACGCCGCCTTCTATGATCGCTTGCGCGCCGCCGGCTTCGCCATCGATTTCGGCGACGACGAGACCGGCCTTTTGATGAAGGCCTACCGCACCGGCTCGGGCTATTACATCGATGTCGGCGCTTCCGATCTGATCATCGACGGCGAGATCGGCGTCCGCAGTGGCGTCGCCATCAAGTCGTTGACGCCGACAGGCATTCTTTTCGAGGACGGCAGCGAACTGGCCGCCGACGCGATCATCGCCTGCACCGGCTATCAGTCGATGAACGAGACCGTGGCGCAAATCGTCTCGCGCGAGGTCGCCGACAAGGTCGGCCCGTGCTGGGGCCTCGGCTCGGGCGTGAAGGGCGACCCCGGCCCATGGCAGGGCGAGCTGCGCAACATGTGGAAGCCGACGGCGCAGGAAGCACTGTGGTTCCACGGCGGCAACCTGGCGCTGTCGCGCTTCTATTCGAAATATGTGGCGCTGCAGATCAAGGCACGGATGGAAGGCATCGCAACGCCGGTTTACGGGAAGCCGAGCAATTCGGGGCGGTGAGGCAGGACTTGGCAATCAAGGCGGAAGCACTGCTTCGATGGAAGATCGCCCCCCACTCCGACGAGCTTCGCTCGCCACCTCTTCCCCAATCGACGGGGGAGAGGAAAGGCGCGCGTTCGCCAACCTTGGCGCCCTTCCTCTCCCTCCGGAGGGGAGAGAGGTGGCGCTGCGAAGCAGCGACGGAGTGGGGGAAGCCCTTTCGCCAAACGCGCAGCCAAAAGACAGGCCTGCCGCCCATCTTCCCCTAGGGGGAGATCGGCCAATCGGGCCGCTACTCGAAATTACTTGCACACTCTTCAGATACGGTGAGTAATCCCCCTGTATTGCCTGGCAATTTCCGGGGGGAAGCCGGTGGGACTGCTAAGAGGACTTCGCATAAGACTGGGGTTGAAGAAGGTAGCGTTGCCGCCGCTGCCCGGTGTCGAGATCGGTCGTCACACCTACGGCCTCACCAAGGAATCTTTCTTCGTTCCGCATAAAAACGTGCAGGTGCGAATAGGCTCGTTCTGCTCGGTTGGGCCGGGTGTACTCTTCATCTGCGCGGCCGAACATCGCGTCGACACCGCAACCACCTTTCCGATCCAGTTTGTGGACGGGAAGATCCGCAATGCGCCGGGCACGGTCGGCAAAGGGCCAATCACGGTCGGCCATGACGTATGGTTTGGTGCCCGCTGTATTATCCTTGGCGGCGTCACAATCGGCAACGGCGCGGTCGTCGGGGCCGGCAGCATCGTCACCAGGGATATTCCGCCCTATGCCGTCGCGGTCGGCAATCCGGCCCGTATCATCCGCTACCGATTCGCGCCCGAGGTCATTGAGCGCCTGCAGGCCCTGCAGTGGTGGAACTGGAGCGACGATCTGATCCGCGAACGCGTCGAGCTTTTGACGACGGCGGGTATCGAGCGGTTCCTGAGCGCGGCGGAGCCGGCGTAACCACGCCGGCGCTCATCAACGCGCACCGCGCTGCTCAATCGTGGCTGTGGCCAAAATGCCTGGCCGCAATATCGACATGGGTGTGGCGGGCATGCGCCTCGAAACGTTCGGTCTCGCCGGCATCGTTTGCCGCCTCGTTCGGCCACCAGGTGCCGCCGATGACGATGCCTTCGCAGACCAGCCTCTGGTCGGCGACCAGCGATGCGCCGACCGCATCGACAAAGGTGAAGCGGCCCGGGCGCTGCCGAAGCACGGCGACGTCGCCGACGGTGCCGACCGCCAGCGTGCCCAAATCAGGCCGGGCGATCGCCTGCGCCGGACGCTGCGTTGCCGCGCGCAGGACCTCGACCAGCGGCATGCCGAGCGCCAGCAGTTTCGACATGCAGACCAGAATGTCGAAGGCCGGCCCATCGACGCAGTAGAGATGCACGTCGCTGCTGATGACGTCGGGCGCCAGCCCTTCCTTGAGCATGGCTCTCGCGACCGCGAAATCGAACGAGCCCATGCCATGGCCGAGGTCGAAGATGACGCCGCGTTCGCGCGCCAGCCGCATGTCGGGCCTGACCGCGCCGGAGGCAAACACCGGCGCGTTGGGAAAGGGGCGGAAGCAGTGGGTGAGGATGTCGCCCTTGCGCAGGCGCGGCAGCACTTCCGAGCGGCCGGGCGGCGGCTCGTCGATATGCGCCATCAGCGGCATACCGGCCTTGTCCGCCGCCTCCAGCGCGAGATCGACCGGAGCGATGCCGCTGGTGCCGCCGGCATGGCGTCCGGAACGAACTTTCACGCCGACGACCACGTCGGCGTGCTCGCGCACCGCGGCGACGACCTCGCGCGGATCGCAGAGCCTCAGATCGCTGCACTCGCCGACCGACACCGTTTGCGAGAAGCCGAAGATGCCGGCAAAGGAAATGTTGACATAGGCCAGGATGCGCACCTTCGAGCGCTCGATGACATGGCGGCGAAAACCGAGGAAATTGCCCGCGCCCGCACTGCCCGCATCGATGAAGGTGGTGGTGCCGCTCTTGGCCGCAAGACGGTCGGCGTCGACGCCAAGCGAGGTGCCGCCCCAGTAGACGTGGCTGTGCAGGTCGACCAGGCCGGGCGTGACGATGCAGTCTCTCGCATCGATGACTTGCGTTGCGTGTTCGGCATCGATCGCGGCTTCGGTCGCGGCAACACGGCCATTGGTGATGGCAACATCGCGCTGCCCGTCAAGACCCGTGGCCGGGTCGATGACGCGGCCGCCCTTTATCAGCAGATCAAATTGCATCGGCACCTGCCTCCGTCGTCTCTTGCCGTCAGACCGGCCGATAGGCGACGGCCTCGACTTCGATCTTGATGTCGATCATCAACCGCGATTCGACCGTGGTGCGAGCCGGCGGATTCTTGGGAAAATGCCTGGCATAGACGGCGTTGAAGGCGCCGAAATCGCGCGCATCTTCCAGCCAGACCGTCGTCTTGACCACATCGTCCATGGTGCAGCCGGCAAGCGCCAACGCCGCCCTGACGTTCGACAGCACCTGTTCGGTCTGTTCCGATATGCCGCCCTTGACCACGATGCCGTCGCTGCCGACCGGAACCTGGCCGGAGACATAGACCAAATCGCCGGCCCGCACGGCCGGCGACAACGGCACATGGGACGTTCCAAAACATTGCTTCGGCAAGGCACAGCCTCCTCTGATGACGCGACGGGACGCCATGGGCGGCTCCCGCTTCGATCGACATTTACCCCGATCGGGGCGATCCTCATAGAGGCCTTGTTGGAAAGCAACATTCTTCGAAATCCATGTTGCTTTATTACAGAGGCGCCTGCATCGTACCCATTGACAGGCAGTCTTCCAGCCGCAACGGACAGACGCATTTCGAGACCGGAGAAAACAGCAATGACCTACGACAAGAACCCGTTTCCGGCCGGCGACGCCGATCGCCACGCGCTTTGGGAAATGCTGGTGCGGCGCGACATCGATGCTTTCATCAGCCAGGACTGGTCGATGGTCGAGGATGATTTCGTGGCCTCGAGCTTCTTTGGCATGCACGCGCATTTCCTCGGCAATGCCGACGCCTGGCGGCTGCAGTTTCCCCGGCTGGAAGTCTATCGCGACGAGTGGCTGCGCCAGGCCAAGGAGACCGCGGCGACGAAATTCGCCGAGCCGCTGCGCGAGGCGCTGTTTCGCGTCACCAACATGCGCGACATCGATGTCGATGGCGACCGCGCCGTGCTGCACAAGAAATTCGACGGCTCCGTCGCCAAGGCGGACGGCGGCGTCGACAGGCTGAAATGGCAGACGCTGTATTTCTGCACCAGGGTCGGGGGCAGCTGGAAGATCGCGGGCTTTGTCGGCTACATGCCGCACCCGCTCGGCAGCTAGAGGTTCGGGAAAGGCGGAGGGCGCAACGCTCATTAGCCGGCTATGATATTGCCCAGACCCTCGCCCCTCCTCGTCCCGTTGCATTCGGATCTGCAAGAATTCGCTGTCGGACGCCGTGGCGATGTCTATGCTGGAAAGAGTGCTTTCCCAAGGACAGGAGCCATGACCAATCTAGCACCGTTGGTTTCGACCATAAGCGCGGCCTTTCTCGGCTCGTTCGTCGAGATGGTCGAAGCCTTCACGATCGTGCTTGCGGTCGGCCTGACCCGGGGCTTGCGGCCGGCATTGACCGGCGCTGTACTGGCACTGGCGGTGCTGACCGCGCTCGTCCTGGCTTTCGGACCATTGCTGGCGCTTGTTCCCATCACCATCCTGCAATTCGCCGTCGGCGTGTTGCTCATCCTGTTCGGTATGCGGTGGCTGCGCAAGGCCATCCTGCGCAGCATCGGAATTGTTCCGTTGCATGACGAGGAGGCGGCCTTCTCGAAGGAGACTGCGGCGCTTCGCCGGCAGTCCGGCGATCGCCGGGCTGACTACCTGGCCGGGCTGGCGGCATTCAAGGCGGTGCTGCTGGAAGGTGTCGAGGTGGTGTTCATCGTCATCGCGGTTGGCGGGGCGCATGGACAGACACTCAACGCAAGCCTTGGAGCGCTGGCGGCGTTCGTCCTGGTGATGGTCATCGGCCTCGCCGTGCATCGCCCGTTGGCGCGCGTTCCCGAAAATGCCTTGAAGTTGGTTGTCGGCCTGATGCTGACCAGCTTTGGCATTTTCTGGACCGGTGAAGGTATCGGTGCCGACTGGCCCGGCGCCGATCTCGCCTTGCTGGCGATCTTCGCGGTCGTTGCGCTCGCATCCCTTGCCATCGTCCGCTGGCTGCGCGACGCCCATCCCGCTCCGGCCGGAGAACGTCCTCGATGAACATCGTGCGTATTGTCCTGAAAGAGCTCGCCGGCATGTTCATCGACGATGGCAGCCTGGCGCTGCTGGCGCTGATCCTGATTGCCGGAATCACCGCGGCGGTGAAGCTGCTGGCGCTGCCGCCGCTTCTCGGCGGCATCCTGCTGCTGATTGGCTGCCTGGCTATTCTCGCGCGGAGCGTGCGGCGGGCCGCATCGCGGCGTCGATGACCAGCCGATGATCAATAGAGCGTGACAAAGGGCTGGAACAGCAGGCCGGTCGCCCTGAAATGCTCGACCAGTTCAATGGCCGGGAAAATGGCAAGGAAATAGAGCCCGTCGTAGAACGTACGCTTCAGCGCCCGCGTCGACAGCTGCAGCTCGTCGAGGTCATGGTACAGCAACGGGTTCGGCCAGAACCGGGGCGTGTTGCGCGCGTAGGCAATGTAGGCGGGGCCGAACTTGCCCAGCAGATATTCGGCTTCCTTGCGCGCCGTGACCCGGAAGATCAAGAAGCTGGCAAGGCCGAGCGCCACGGCCGCCAGCAGGGAGCCATAGATCAATCCGACCCCGACCGCCCCGACCGTCGAGAAGAAATAGAGCGGGTTCTGCATTATCGAAAACGGTCCCGCCGACACCAGTTCCTGGTTTTTCTTGGCGCCGACATAAAGGATGCTCCAAAGCCGCCCGGCAACGCAGACGAGCACTAGGCAGAAGCCGAAGAGCTCGAGCGTTTCATGTCCGTTCGAACCCTCGATCAGGGCTGGCTTGGCAACCAGCAGAAGCAGCACCGCAAGCACCGCCGCGGCTCGCACGAAGATCAGCCGCTTGCGCTGGACGAAGGCTTCTGAAACCGGCTTGAGGGAAGCGTAGGTCATCGCGTTTTCCTTGGGGTCCTGACAAACCCGGTGGCACTGGGGCACGACATTGATGGCGGATGCAAGGCAATGGCCTTCTATCGGCGCACCGCGTGGCGTTCGTAAAGGCCTTTTGCGCGGCCCGCGGCCATTCTTACGAAATTGTAAGCTGCCGGACAGGCGAGCGTGATTTTCCTTGCCTAGGATGCCGGCTCATTTCCGCTTGGCCGGGTTCGAGCGGCGCGGCGACGGCTTTTCGCCCGATGAAGGTCATGGGCAACAATTCCGCGAACCATCAGCCTCAGGACGTCCGCCATGCTCTCGCCCGACACGCACCCCACCGAACCGAGCCACAACAGGGTTCCGGACGTCACCCTCGATTTCTGGCTGATCAAGCTGATGGCGGTGACCATGGGCGAAACGGCGGCCGATTATCTTGCCGTCAATCTTGGGCTTGGGCTCACCGTCACGTCGCTGATCATGACCGCTGTCCTGGCCGCCGCCCTTGTCCTGCAGTTCGCGCAAAAACGCTACGTGCCCTGGGCCTACTGGCTGGCGGTGGTGCTGATCAGCGTCGTCGGAACCCTGGTCACGGACAACCTCGTCGACAATTTCGGCGCGCGCCTGCAGACGACGGCCATTGCTTTCTCGGTCGCGCTCGCCGCGACATTCGCGGTCTGGTACGCGAGCGAGCGAACGCTGTCGATCCACACCATCTTCACCACCAGGCGCGAGATCTTCTACTGGCTGGCGATCCTCTTCACCTTCTCGCTCGGCACCGCCGCCGGCGATCTCGTCGCCGAGACCTTCGAGTTGGGCTATCTGTCCACCGGCCTGCTGTTCGGCGGCACCATCGCGCTCATTGCGCTTGCCTACTACCTGCTCGATCTGGACGGCATCCTGGCCTTCTGGCTCGCCTATATCCTGACACGGCCGCTCGGCGCCTCTTTCGGCGACCTGCTGTCGCAGCCGGTCGAATATGGCGGCCTCGGTTTCGGCACCATCTTCACCAGCCTGATGTTCCTTGGCTGCATCATTGCCCTTGTTCTCTACATGACGCTGAGGGAGACGGCCGACGAGGCCGAGGAAATCCTGCTGGAGTCGGATTAGGACAAAACTTCGCCAGAAACCCGGACCATGAGCCCGCTGCGAGCCGCCGCGGGTTCAGGCTCGTGATATCCTAGGAACGGATCCATGCCGGTGCTAGCCTATCCCCGATGTCGGCAACAAACCGGAACAGCCATGCGACTTCTTCTTGTCGAGGACGACCTCAAGACGGCCGACTACATCGTCAAGGGATTGACCGAGGCCGGTCATGTCTGCGACTTGCTGCGCAACGGACACGACGCGCTTTTCGCGGCGGCCAGCGGCGGCTATGACGTGATCGTGGCCGATCGAATGATCCCCGGTCTCGACGGCCTGTCGATGGTCAAGGCGATCCGCGCGGCAGGCGTGCGGACCCCGGCGATCTTTCTCACCTCCGTCGGCGGCATCGACGACCGCGTCGAGGGCCTCGAGGCCGGCGGCGACGACTATCTGGTCAAGCCCTTCGCCTTTTCCGAGCTGCTTGCCCGCATCAACGCGCTCGGCCGCCGGCCGGCCGCGCAGGAGCAGAAGACCGTTTTGCGGGTTGCCGACCTCGAGATGGACCTGATCATGCGACGCGTCACCCGGCAGGGCCATCCGATCGACCTGCAACCGAGGGAGTTCAGCCTGCTAGAGGTGCTGATGCGCGGCGAAGGACGCGTCGTCACCCGCACCATGCTGCTGGAGCGCGTCTGGGATTTTCACTTCGATCCCAAGACCAGCGTGGTCGAGACCCATATCAGCCGGCTGCGGACCAAGATCGACAAGCCGTTCGAAGCCCAACTCATCCACACGGTCCGCAACACCGGCTACAGTCTGCATGCACCGCTAGCGCCATGACGGGTACGAGAGCCCGTCTGCTGCGCAGCACGCCCTTTCGGCTTGCCCTGACATTCGCCTTCCTGTTCGTGCTGGCCTTCGTGCTGTCGGGCGCCATCGTCTACCAGATGATGAGCGCCGATCTTGCCGAGCGGCTCGATGAAGCCATCAAGGAAACCTACTCGGTCGTGGCGGCGACCTATGAGACCGATCCCGAGGACCTGATCGCCACGGTCACGAGCCATTCGCAGCTCAGCCCCAAGAAGGAGCAGCTCTTCTCGCTCACCAACCCTGCCGGAAACCACGTGGCCGGCAATTTCACCGCGGCGGGGCTTCCCGACGGTTTCTCGATGTTCGACGCCGTCCTGCCCGGCGTGCCTCCAGGCACCGAGTACCGCGCCTATTCCGGCTCGATCGGCGGAAACAGCCTGACCGTCGCCTTCAGCCTTTCCGAGACGGAGGAGCTGGAAACGGTGGTGCTGATGAGCTTCGGCTGGGGAACGCTCATCATCACCGGGCTGGCGGTGGCCGGCGGTGCCCTGCTTGCCACGCGCGTCCAGCGCCGTCTCGACGGCATTGCCGCCACGATGGTGGACGTCTCGCATGGCCGGCTGGAGGCCCGCATCCCCCTGACCGGCAATGGCGACGATATCGACGTCGTGTCCACCCAGGTCAATGCGGCGCTCGATCGCCTGTCGGGACTGGTCGAAGGCATGAGACTGGTCAGCGCCAACATAGCGCACGACCTGAAAACACCGCTCAACCGGCTGCAGATGATCCTAGATACCGCGTCGGAAAGGAACCTGTCGGGCCAGGAGGTCTCCGACGAACTTGCCGAGGCGCATGCGGAGAGCCTGCAGATCAACGAAACCTTCGACGCGCTGCTGCGGATCGCCCAGATCGAGGCTGGCGCCCGCAAGGCGCGGTTTACCGATGTCGATCTCGGCGAGGTGGTGGAAACCATCGCCGAAATCTACGCCGGTGTTGCCGAGGACGATGGAAAGTCCTTGTCGGCGACGGTGCTCCATGGAAGCCAGATCCATGGAGACCGTGAACTGCTGACGCAGCTGTTCGCAAATCTCGTGGAAAATGCCTTGCGGCACTGCCCCCCGGGCACCGCCATCGAATTGTCGGTGACGCCGCAGGCCGACCATATTCTTGCAAGGGTCAGCGACAACGGGCCCGGCATTCCGGCCGATGAGCGCGACAAGGTGTTTCAGCGGCTGTACCGGCTGGACAACAGCCGGTCGACGCCCGGCAGTGGCCTCGGCCTCAGCCTGGTGCGGGCCATCGTCGACCTGCATGGGGCGACGGTCGTCCTCGAAGATTGCCGGCCGGGGCTGGCGGTAACCGTGAGTTTTCCGAGAGCCAAGCCACCGGCCCCGTAGACGTGCGAGCCGACGAGAACCCGGGCCGCATCGCGGCTACCACATCCACAGCGTCTGCCAGTGCTCATGCGGCGAAGACCCATTTCCCGATACAACAGCCAGCAGAAGAATGATGGTAAAAAGCACCAGAGATGTGGTTGCCCATATCTCTTTGCTGGTGCCGCTGGAGTCACTGCGGTACAGCATATGCGAAACCCGAACCCAGAACGCCATTGTAATTTCCATCTACGGGTTTTCGACTTATGCCGAATATCTTTTACCGCAGGTCAGACGTCGATATACGCTGTCAAACATACAAGGGATTTGCCGGTATCTTACAAATCGGTAAGTGAAAAGCGCTGAACGTTCGCATCGATAAAGTCCGCACGTGTCGACGGGGAAGTGCCGCGACGGTGCCTCCCCCGCGATCACCACCCGATTGATCAGCGGTCGATGCGCGTTGACAGGATGATCGACGACAAGGTCCGCTCGACCCCGTCCATGGCGCCGATCTGGTCGAGCAGCAGATCGAGATCCCGGATCGACGGTGCATCGACGATGACGATCATATCGAAATTGCCGCTGACGGAATGCAGCGCCCTGACCGGCGCCAGCGCGCGCAGGCCGCGCACCACCTTGTCGGCAAGCTTGGGCGTCACGGTGAGCAGCACATGCGCCCGCACCAGCCCCTGCTCGTAGTCCGGCGCCAGCCTGACGCCATAGCCGGTGATGATGCCGCGCTGTTCCAGTCGCTCGATCCGGCTTTGCACGGTTGTCCGTGAAACGCCGAGCTTGCGCGCCAGTTCGGCGGTCGAGGCGCGCGCATTCTCGCGCAGCAGGGAAAGCAGGGCTTGTTCGGCGTCACTGATCATTTCGACGATTCCTGTCGGCATAGTGCGCAATCAGAGTTTCGTTTCGAACAATTCCACGCTTCCTTTCGACGAGCAAGCTGCGATTCTGGCCTCAGAAATCAGCTTTTACGCGAGGGATCGGTCATGAAGAAAACTGTTGTCGTCGGCGCCGGCAAGATCGGCTCGACCATTGCCGGGATGCTAGCCGGTACTGGTGATTATCAAGTCACCCTGGTCGACCGCTCGGCGGCGCAGCTCGCCGCGGCGGAACTGCCTGCGGCGGTCGCCACGCTGGAACTCGACATCGAGGCATCGGGCACGCTCGAAGCGGCCTTGGCCGACAAGTTCGCGGTGCTCAGCGCCGCCCCGTTCCATCTGACGACGCGCATCGCCGAGGCGGCGGCAAGTGCTGGCGTGCACTATCTCGATCTCACCGAGGATGTCGTCAGCACCCGGCGGGTCAAGGAACTGGCCCGCTCGGCTAGGAGTGCCTTCATCCCGCAATGCGGCCTTGCGCCGGGCTTCATCTCGATCGTCGCCAATGATCTGGCCAGCCGCTTCGACACGCTGGAGAGCGTGCGCATGCGGGTCGGCGCGCTGCCGCAATATCCCTCCAACGCGTTGAACTACAATTTGACCTGGAGCACCGACGGCGTCATCAACGAATATTGCGAGCCTTGCGAGGCGATCGTCGAGGGCGAGCTGGTCGAGGTGCCACCGCTGGAGGAGCGCGAGGAATTCTCGCTCGACGGCGTCACCTACGAGGCGTTCAACACGTCCGGCGGGCTGGGCACCCTGGCGGAGACGCTGAAGGGCAAGGTGCGCACGCTCAACTACCGCACGATCCGCTATCCCGGCCACGCGGCGATCATGAAGGCGCTGCTCAACGATCTTGGGCTCCGCCACCGCCGCGAGGTGCTGAAGGACATCTTCGAGAGCGCCCTGCCGGCGACGCTGCAGGACGTGGTCATCGTCTTCGTCACTGTTTCGGGCCGCAAGAACGGCCGCCTGCTGCAGGAGACCTACGCCAACAAGATCTACTCCAGGCGCATCGGCCAGACGGTGCGCAGCGCCATCCAGATCACCACTGCGTCCGGCATCTGCGCCGTGCTCGACATGCTCGCCGATGGGACTTTGCCCGCGACCGGTTTCATCAGACAGGAAGACATCGCGCTCGACGCCTTCCTCGCCAACCGCTTCGGCCGCGCCTACGCGCAGCACGAGATGGAGAGCCGGCTCGCGAGCTGAGGAGCCGCTCTTTCCTCTCCCCCGTCGATCGGGGGAGAGGAAGGGAGCCTGGGGTTCGCGCCCCTAAATATGCAGCGCGTGCCCGAGCGCCTTCAGCGCCGCTTCCTGGAAGCCTTCGCCTTGCGTCGGATGCGCGTGGATCGTTCCGGCGATATCCTCCAGCCTTGCCCCCATCTCGAGCGCCAGACCGAACGCCGCCGACAGTTCCGACACGCCCTGTCCGACCGCCTGGATGCCGAGCACCAGATGGTTGTCCGCGCGGGCGACAACACGGACGAACCCCTCCTCGCCGAGCTTCGTCATCGCGCGGCCATTGGCGGCAAAGGGGAACATCCCGATCTTGATCTCCCCCTGGCCCTTGGCCTCTTCAGGCGTGAGACCAGCCGTCACCAGCTCGGGATCGGTGAAGCACACCGCGGGAATGCAGCGTTTGTCCCAGCTGCGCTTGTGGCCGGCCACGATCTCGGCGACCATCTCGCCTTGCGCCATTGCCCGGTGCGCCAGCATCGGCTCGCCGGTGACATCGCCGATGGCGAAAACGCCGCGCATCGAGGTGCGGCACTGGTCGTCGACGCGGATGAATTTGCCGGCCCTGTCGAGGTCGATCTGGTCGAGCCCCCAGCCCTCGGTTACCGGCTTGCGGCCGACCGTCACCAGGATCTTGTCGGCGGCCACCTCGGCGCTCTTGCCATCCGATGTCTCGACCAGCAGCGCGTCGCCCTTGCCCGCCTGTCCCTTGCCCGCCTGTCCCTGGCCCGCTTGTCCCTGGCCCGCCTGTCCCTGTGTCGACAGGCCCTTGGCCTTGGCACCTGGCATCACCTCGATGCCGAGTTCGGCCAGGCGCTTGACGACAGGCCGGGTAAGCTCGGCATCGTACTGCGCCAGCACCCGCGGCAAGGCCTCGACCACGGTCACCCTGGCGCCCATTTTCGCGAAGGCCATGCCGAGTTCGAGGCCGATATAGCCACCACCGACGACGGCGAGCCTTTTCGGCACTTCGCTCAGCGCCAGCGCCTCGGTGGATGAAATCACCGGCCCGCCAAACCGCAGGAACGGCAGCTCGACCGGCGCCGAGCCGGTGGCGATCACGATCGTCTCGGCGCGGATCACTTGCATGCCGGTCTCGGTCTCGACCTCGACGGTCTTGCCATCGCGGAATGTCGCCCAGCCCTGAACGGTCTTCACCCTGGCCTTCTTGAGCAGGCCTGCCACGCCGCTGTTGAGCCGGCTGACGATGCCATCCTTCCAGGCCACGGTTCTGGCAAGGTCGAGCACGGGTGCCGAGACCGAGATGCCGAGCGGACTGTTGCCGCCGGCCATGTGCGACACCTTCTCGAACTCTTCTGCCGCATGGATCAGGGCCTTGGACGGAATGCAGCCGACATTGAGGCAGGTGCCGCCAGGCTTGCCGGCCTCGACGATCACCGTGTCGATGCCGAGCTGGCCGGCGCGGATGGCGCAGACATAACCGCCGGGACCGGCGCCGATGACGAGCAGCTTGCAGGAGATTTCTTTCATGTCGACAGCTCCCCTTCGGCGAAGGTCGCGGCGCGCCTTCTCCTTCTCCCCCTGCGGGAGAAGGTGGATCGGCGCGATAGCGCCGAGACGGATGAGGGGTGTTCCAGCGAAGTGAGGCGTTGGCGTTCCCTGGAGCCCCCCTCATCCGTCGCCTTCGGCGACACCTTCTCCCACAAGGGGAGAAGGGGGAGCCCACACACCAGCGCCGGCAACTTCCGACGAACCGTCTTGATCAACTCCATCACCCTAATCCACGAAAATCAGCGCCGGCGTTTCCAGCAGCGCCTTTATCCGCTGGATGAAAACCGCCGCGTTCCAGCCGTCGATGACGCGATGGTCGAAGCTGGAGGACAGGTTCATCATCTTGCGCGGGATGAACTGCGTGCCGTCCCACACCGGCCGCACCATCATCTTGTTGACGCCGATGATCGCCACTTCCGGATGATTGATCACCGGCGTCGTCGCCACGCCGCCCATGGCGCCAAGCGAGGTGATGGTGATGGTCGAGCCGGACAGCTCGTCGCGTGTCGCCGTGCCGGACTTGGCCGCCTCGGCAAGCCTGATGATCTCGGCGCCGCAATCCCAGATGTCGCGCGCCTCGGCATGCTTGACCACCGGCACCACCAGCCCTGACGGCGTCTGCGCGGCGATGCCGATATGGATGCCGCCATGCTGGTGGATGATGCCGGCTTCGTCGTCGAACAGCGAATTGATATTGGGCTGGTCGGCGATTGCCTTGACCATCGCCCGCATCAGGAACGGCAGCAACGTCAGCTTCGGCCGCTCTGCGCCACCCTTGTCCGCGCGCTTTTCCTTGTTGAGCGCGGCGCGCAGGTCTTCCAGCGCGGTGACGTCGATCTCCTCGACATAGGTGATGTGCGGGATGCGCGATTTGGACAGCGTCATCTTCTCGGCGATCTTGCGCCGGAGCCCGACCACCTTGATGTCCTCTACCGTGTCGTTGCGGGCGAGGCCGGAGGCCTTGGCGACCTGCGGTCCGCGGGCCAGATAGGCCTCGATGTCCTCGTGGCTTATGCGGCCGGCCGGGCCGGTTCCCGCAACTTGCCTGAGATCGATGCCGGCCTCCCTCGCCCGCAGGCGCACAGCCGGCGACGCCAGCGGTTTCTCACCTTCCAGACGCGGCGCGCTGGAGATGGAAGGCTGCTGCGCGTTTTTCGAAACGGCCGCAGCCGGCTTCACATCCGTTGCGCTGACCTTTGGCGAAGTCCTCGCGGTTGGCGCAACGGCTTCGGGCTTCGGCGTCGGGAGCCTCGCCGGAGCTTCGGCGGCCACCGCGTCCACCTCGTCGCCGCCCTGTGGCTTCGCATTGCCCTCGCCCGCCACCTTCAGCCGCACGATGGGCGAGCCGATCGCCACTGTGTCGCCGATCTCGGCCCCTAGCCACAGGATCTCACCATCGACGGGCGACGGGATTTCGACCGTCGCCTTGTCGGTCATGACGGCGGCGAGCACGGTGTCCTCGCGCACGATATCGCCGACCTTGACATGCCACTCGACCAGCTCGGCTTCGGCGACGCCTTCGCCGACATCGGGCAGCTTGATGATGTGCTCGCCCATCTCAGGCCTCCATGGTTTCGATGAGAGCGCGGCCAACCCGGGCGGGACCGGGGAAATAGTCCCACTCCTGCGCATGCGGATAGGGCGTGTCCCAGCCGGCGACCCGCGCCACCGGCGCCTCCAGATGGTAGAAGCAGTTCTCCTGCACCAGCGCCGACAGCTCGGCGCCAAAGCCGGAGGTCAGCGTCGCCTCGTGCACGATGACGCAGCGCCCGGTCTTTTTGACCGACGCCACGATGGTGTCGAGATCGAGCGGCAGCAGCGTCCTGAGATCGATGATCTCGGCATCGATGCCGGTCTCCTCGACGGCGGCCTGCGCCACATAGACCATGGTGCCGTAGGCGAGCACGGTGACGGCGGAGCCCGTCCTGCGGATCGCGGCCTTGCCGAGCGGCACCGTGTAGTGGCCGTCGGCGACCTCGCCGAGCTCATGCTTCGACCATGGCGTCACCGGCCGGTCGTGATGGCCGTCGAAGGGGCCGTTGTAGAGCCGCTTCGGTTCGAGGAAGATCACCGGATCCGGGTCCTCGATCGCGGCGATGAGCAACCCCTTGGCATCATGCGGGTTGGACGGCACCACGGTCTTCAAGCCGGACACATGGGTGAACAGCGCTTCCGGACTCTGGCTGTGGGTCTGGCCGCCGAAGATGCCGCCGCCGGTCGGCATCCGCACCACGATCGGGCAGGTGAAATCGCCGTTCGAGCGGTAGCGCAGCCGGGCCGCTTCCTGGGTCAGCTGGTCGTAGGCTGGATACATGTAGTCGGCAAACTGAATTTCCACGCAGGGCTTCAGCCCATAGGCGGCCATGCCGATGGCCGAGCCGACAATGCCGGATTCGTTGATCGGCGCATCGAAGCAGCGGCTCTTGCCGTATTTGGCCTGCAGGCCCTGCGTGCAGCGGAATACGCCGCCGAAGAACCCGACATCCTCGCCGAACACGACGACGCGTTCGTCGCGTCCCATCGACACATCCATGGCGTCGCGGATCGCCTCGATCATGGTCCGTCTCGGCATGGCTCAGACTCCCGCCTGCTGGCGCTGGCGCCGCAGATGCGGCGGCATCTCGGCGTAGAGGCCCTCGAACATGTCGCGCGTCGACGGCTTGCCGCCGGCGTGCAGCGTGCCGTGGCTTTCGGCTTCCTTCTGCGCCGCGATCACCGTGTCGAGGATTTCCGCCTCGGCCTGCGCGTGCCGCTCGTCCGACCACACGCCGAGCCGGATGAGATGGTTCTTCAGCCGCACGATCGGATCGCCGAGCGGCCAGGCGTCGGATTCGGTCTTTGGCCGGTAGGCGGAGGGATCGTCCGAGCTCGAATGCGCGCCGGCGCGGTAGGTGACATATTCGACCAGCGTCGGCCCGAGATTGCTGCGCGCGCGCTCCGCCGCCCATTTGGCCACCGCGTGGACGGCGAGATAGTCGTTGCCGTCGACGCGCAGCGACGGGATGCCGAAGCCGAGGCCGCGGGCCGCGAAAGTGCCGGAGCCGCCGCGCGCGATGCCCTGGAAGGTCGAGATCGCCCACTGGTTGTTGACGACATTGAGCACGACGGGCGCCTTGTAGGTGGAGGCGAACACCAGCGCCGAATGGAAGTCGGACTCGGCGGTCGAGCCGTCGCCGATCCAGGCGGCGGCGATGCGCGAATCGTTCGAGATCGCCGAAGCCATCGCCCAGCCGACCGCCTGGATATACTGCGTCGCCAGATTGCCGGAGATCGAGAAGAAGCCGTGCTCCTTCGACGAGTACATGACCGGCAATTGCCTGCCTTTCAGCGGGTCGGCCTCGTTCGAGTAGATCTGGTTCATCATCGTGACCATCGGATAGCCGTCGGCGATGAGCAGGCCGGCCTGCCGGTAGGTCGGGAAGTTCATGTCGCCCGGGCTGAGCGCCTTGCGGAAGGCGCAGCTCACCGCCTCTTCACCCAGATGCTGCATGTAGAAGGAGGTCTTGCCCTGGCGCTGCGCCATCTGCATGCGGGCGTCAAAGGTTCTGAGCGTCATCATGTGGCGAAGGCCAGCCAGCAACTCGTCGTCGGAAAGCAACCCTGCCCAGGGGCCGACGGCTTCGCCGTTGCGGTTCAGCACCCGGATGATCGAGAAGGCGAGGTCGCGGATCGTGCGCGGATCGACATCGATCTCGGGGCGCGGCACCGAGCCGGCCTTTGGGACGGTCACGTTGGAAAAGTCAGGCGTTCCGCCCGGCCGCACTTCCGGTTCCGGAACGTGAAACCGCAACATCCCAGCATCGGCCATGACCTTTGTCCTCCAATGTTGCCTGGGGTGGATATTTGCATATCCGCGCGGCCAGACCAGTGCGAATTCGTCGGGCAAGCCTTCCAGGCTTCGGTCCCGGCCGCGCCGGCCAGTCCAGCCTCCCGGTGCACCAAGATGAAGATATGTCCGCGAAATTTCTTGTCGATGTTGGCGGGAGGCGCGCAATTAGGTGCAAGGTTGCGGCCGGTTTGTCGCCAGATAAGGTGATTGGTTGGAAGGCGTGGCGCGTTTGGCGGCCGGCTTCCCCCACTCCGTCGCTGCTTCGCAGCGCCACCGCTCCCCCTCCGGAGCAGGGCAATCGCATATAGGCGGCCGGGGCTTTCGCTCTGCGATTTACCCCCACCCCTGACCCCTCCCCACAAGGGGGAGGGAGACTTCCGTTGGCGCTGACATCGGCAGATTGCCGACGTTTCGAGGCCGAGTAAGGGCGCGCGGCAGCATTGCCTCCCCTTGTGGGGAGGGTTAGGGTGGGGGTCTATCTTCGCAAGAATCCATATGCGATCGCCCTGCCCTCCGGAGGGAGAGGAAGGGCGCCAAGGTTGGCGAGCTCGCACCTTTCCTCTCCCCCGTCGATCGGGGGAGAGGTGTCGAGCACAGCTCGACGGAGTGGGGGTCGACCTTTCATCAAACCATGCTTCCGCTGTTACCGATTGCCTGAGTTTTCTTGCTCTCGCGGGGTGTGCCTGTCCTGCGGCGCCGGCGCGATTGACGGGCGGCTTTCCTCCACTCCGTCGATCGGGGGAGAGGAACCCAAGCTGGAAGCCGTCCCGACATCATGCTAACCACCCCCCATGGCACAGAAGAAAGCTTTCGAGGTCGATTCCTGGTTGGCGCGGCCGGATCCGCGCATCTCGATCGTCCTGCTCTATGGCCCCGACCGCGGGCTGGTCGCCGAGCGCGCGAAGGCCTTTGCCGAAAAGACCGGCCTGCCGCTCGACGATCCGTTCTCGGTGGTCCGGCTGGAGGGCTCGGAGGTTGACCGTGACGAGGGCCGCCTGCTCGACGAGGCGCGCACCGTGCCGATGTTTTCGGAGCGGCGCCTGCTGTGGGTGCGCAACGCCAGCGGCCAGAAGGCGCTGGCCGACGACGTCAAGGCGCTCACCGCCGAACCGCCGCGCGACGCCATCATCGTGATCGAGGCCGGCGATCTCAAGAAGGGCGTCGGGCTGCGCGCTGTCGTCGAAGCGGCGGACAACGCCATGGCCCTGCCTTGCTATGCCGATGAAGCCAGGGATATCGACGCGATCATCGACGATGAACTGCGCAAGGCCGGCATGTCGATGACCATGGAGGCGCGACAGGCGCTGCGCCGCAATCTGGGCGGCGACCGGCTGGCTTCGCGCGGCGAAATCGAGAAGCTCATCCTCTATGCCCATGGCCAGAAGGAGATCGGGCTGGAAGAGGTCAAGGCCATGTCGGGTGACGTGTCCGGTGCGTCTTTCGACGACGCCGTCGACGCGCTTCTCGAAGGCAAGGTCGGCGACTTCGACACCGCCTTCACCCGCCATTGCCAGTCCGGCGGCCCGCCCTTCCTGGTCCTTTCATCGGCGATGCGGCAGCTGCAGCAAATCCAGGCGATGCGCGGCCAGATGGATTCGGGTGGTCGCAACGCGGCATCCGTCGTCGCCGCCGCCCGTCCGCCGGTGTTCTTTTCGCGGCGCAAACTGGTGGAGAAAGCGCTGGAGCGCTGGAGCAGCGAAGCGCTCGGCCGCGCCCTGACCCGTTTGCAGACCGCGGTGCTGCAGACGCGGCGACGGCCGGATCTTTCGGTTGCGCTGGCAAGGCAGGCGCTGCTCGGTATTGCGGTGGAAAGCAGCCGGCTGGCACAGCGGTAGGAGAGCGATCCTTTTTTCAGTGCCGAGCGCTGCCTCCATTGGTCAGTTCATGATCATGGCGCCCACCGGCTGGAAGGTTGGCAGCGCCTGTGGAAAGACCAGCACCGCCGCGCCATAAAGGAGCAGAGCGACACCCGAGACCTTTGCGATCCCCTCTCCTGACGGGAGGGTCTTTTCCGCAAAGATCAGCAAGGTGACCACGGCCATTGCGGCGACGTTCATGATCCCGAGAGGAAAGAGGGCGAGAAACAAAAGCCAGCAGCAGCCCAGGCAAAAAAGCCCATGCTCCAGGCCCATGCGAACCGCGCCCCAGTAACCATCGCGCCATGAGGTCAGGATGAAGCCAATCGGCGTGCGGCATTTGGCCAGACACAGATCTTTCAGTGGGGAGAGTTGATAGGCGCCCCCGAGCATCAGCAGCGCGCCGCCGATGCGCGCGGCCGTCGCCGTGGACAATCCCACATGCCCGGCAAGCATCTCCGCACCCGCCGCACCGGCAAAGGCGACAACGCCCATCACGCCCCAAACCAGCATGTACCCGGCCACGAACACCCAGCTCGAGACGAAGGTCTCGCCCCGGCCCTGTTTGCCGGCCTGGACCTGGTGAAACGTCAGGATCATGGGCGCAGCCGTCGGAAACATCATGGCAATCATCATGATCATCCAGACGGCAAGAAACATCGGCGCCTTCATGCCCATGGTGAGCGAGTACATTTCCATGCGCATGTCCGCGTCCATGCCCATTTGCTGCCAGATAAGCAGGGTCCACGCCGCCGCAGCGATAGCGATCAGCAGCGCGAGAATGATGTTTCCGTGCAACGTCGGCGCCATGGACGAGTCCATTCCGACTGTGTCGCCAACGGCTACTGCTGGCCGGACCAATTGATCGGGGCGTAATGTCCGTTTCGGCGGGAATTATCCCAGCTCATGCCATGGTCGCTGAATGTACTGCCTTCCGCTCCCATAGCCAGGGCGAGCCAGTCGGGATTGATGGGATGGCCGGTGGCCGCCCACATCTGCCCGTCCTCGCGCATTGTCGGCAGCGGCTCGACCGCCATCTGCATGACGCCCGCAATCTCCGCCGACCGCTTCTTGCCGTCTATCCGGTAGCTTATCGGTACCTTCTTGGCGCCGAGATTCGTGCCGATCATCGGTGCCAGCACCGCCATCGGGCCACCCGCGGCGCCAGTGAAGATGGCACCCAGCGCCTCTGTTTGCCTGTCATCGGCCCGTTCGTCGATATAGGCGGCGGCCGTCCAATTGCCGTTCGCCATCGGACCCGGCGTGTGAGCAACCATCGCGACACTGAGCCCATCCAATCGAACGTCGCCGTAATTGCCCTTATCGATATGAAAGACCAAACCGACGTCGCAAACGCCTCTCGTCGGCTTCGATGTCAGCTGCGCGTTGGTGGACAGCAGGCAAGGACATACGACATCGCAGCTACAATTTTCGAAGTAACTTCCGGACAACTGCCAACGGACTGCCATTTGCACCTCCCACTTGCGTCAGGCGCGTCGGCATATCGCTTTGGCGAGGCGGTGCCATTTCACGACTATTGTAGCAATGGCAAATAGCCCTCGCCGCGACTGGTCGGCACGCTGGGGCAGATAATGTAAGCCATATCTAATATAGGTTACGCCGTTGCCCGGCACTGTCAAGTCGCGAGCGCCAGGGCTGGCGATGGCCGAAAGGGGCGGTGAAGAGCAATCCCGCCCCTTTGGGTGCTTTGGGGAGATTGGCAGCCCGACCGTTTTCGCCCGTCGCCAGCGCCGGAAAAGCAAAAGGGCCGGCAGCAAGCCAGCCCTCTATCGTGTTCTCATGCGAATGCCGAACAGCTTCAATCGGTCAGACTTGATCTCAAGTCCAAAGATAATTTGCCGGCTAATTGCCGCCTCAGCACCTACTGCTCGTCCTTCAGCCGCCGGCAGAGCTCGTCGAGCTGGTCCAGCGTCCGGTAGCTCACCCGCAGCACGCCGCCGCGATCCTTGTGCTCGATCGTCACGATCATGCCCAGTGTGTCGGTCATCAGCTTTTCCAGCGCCAGTGTGTCGGCATCCTTGTCCGGCGCGCTCGGCGCGGACTTGGCCTTGGCGGGCGTCGGGCCGGCCGGCATCTGCGCCAGCGCTTCGGCCTGGCGCACCGAAAGTCCTTCTTCGACGATGCGCTTGGCAAGTCCGGCCGGATCCTCCGCCGTCACCAGCGTGCGGGCATGGCCCGCCGACAGCGCACCGTCGACCAGCATGTCGCGGATCACGTCCGGCAGCTTCAGGAGCCGCAGCGTGTTGGCGACATGGCTGCGGCTCTTGCCGATCACCTGGCCGAGATCGGCCTGGGTGTAGCCGTGCTCGTCGATCAGCTGCTGGTAGCCGAGCGCTTCCTCGACCGCGTTGAGGTCGGTGCGTTGAACGTTCTCGATGATCGCCAGCTCGAGCGCCGTGCGGTCGTTGACCTCGCGGATGATGACCGGGATCTCGCTCAGCCCGGCGCGCTGCGCCGCCCGCCAGCGCCGCTCGCCGGCAATGATCTCGTAGCGGCCGGCCTGGGTCGGCGATGGCCTCGCCACCACCGGCTGCACGATGCCATGTTCGCGGATCGACTGCGCCAGATCGGTCAGATCGGCGTCGCCAAAATGCCGGCGCGGATTTTTCGGGTTGGGGCTCAGAAACTCGATCGGCACCTTGCCGTCGGCGCTCATACCAGGCTTTTCCGGCGCCGCCGGGCGATCGATCTCGCCGATCAGCGCTGCCAGCCCGCGGCCCAGTCTCTTTCTCGAAAGGTCTTCGCTCATCTTTATTCCAGGGTCCCGGATCGTTTCGGTATCGAATCGGCTTTTTGGTCTATGCATCCGGCCTAATCAAGCGGCGCGCAATTTACGCTCGCGGCGGATCACTTCCGATGCCAGTTGCAGATAGGCCTGGCTGCCCGAGCATTTGAGGTCGTACAGGATCGCCGGCTTGCCGTAGGACGGCGCCTCGGACACCCGCACATTGCGCGGAATGATGGTCTCGTAGACCTTGTCGCCCATATGGGCGCGGACATCCTGCACCACCTGGTTGGCGAGATTGTTGCGGCCGTCATACATGGTCAGCACGATGCCTTGGATGGTGAGATCCGGATTGATCGAACGGCGAACCTGCTCGACGGTTTCCAGCAACTGGCTGAGACCTTCGAGCGCGAAGAACTCGCATTGCAGCGGCACCAGCACCGAATCGGCCGCCGCCATCGAATTGAGCGTCAGAAGGTTGAGCGACGGCGGGCAGTCGATCAGCACATAGCCGAAGCCAGCCGAACGCGCCGAAGCGGCACGCAAGGCGTTGCGCAACCGCAGGACCCGGTCCGGCGCCGACGCGATCTCCATTTCGATGCCAAGCAGGTCGAGCGTCGAAGGCACGATCGACAGGCCCGGCACGGCGGTCGGGATGGCTGCCGCTTCCAGCTCCAGCTCACCCGTCAGTACGTCATAGGACGACACCGTCCGGTCCTTGCGGTCGATGCCAAGGCCGGTGCTGGCATTGCCTTGCGGATCGAGATCGACGATCAGCACCTTTTCGCCGATTGCCGCCAGCGCCGTGGCCAGATTGATGGCGGTGGTCGTCTTGCCGACACCACCTTTCTGGTTGGCTACGGTGATGATTCGGGGGCCATTCTTCATCATGGGTCTATGCCAGAAATTCATATCGAGGTCGCCAAGCAAAAATCAGACAGGCCGCAAATTCGACAGCTCAAGGATGACGCCGCCAGCGTCGGTCACGCTTGGATGTTCTACCAGATCGAAGGACCATCGGTGAACGCTTTCTTGCACTTCGGCGCGGTAATCCCGGCCTTTGTGGAATAGCCCGCGCGCGCCTGATGTCAGCCATGGCGCCGACAGGTCCAGCAGGGTCGAAAGCGGCGCCAGCGCCCGCGCCGTGACGATTTGTGGTGTCGAAACAAGCGCATGGCTGTCATCGATGCGACGTGCCACGACCCGCGCCGGCAGATTGAACTGGCCGACGACGGCCTGCAGGAAGGATGCCTTCTTGCGGTTGCTTTCAACCAGGTCGATGCTGGCGCCATCGCGTTCGGCAAGCAGGAAGGCCATGACGAGGCCCGGAAATCCGCCACCCGAGCCCAAGTCGACCCAGCGCGTGGCGGAGGGCTCTATGCGCCCGAGCTGCGCACTGTCCAGGATGTGACGCTGCCAGACATCGCCGGATGTCGACTGCGCGACGAGATTGATGCTGCGGTTCCACTTCTGGAACATCTGCTCGAACGCCACCAGGCGATCGAATGTTTCACGTGAAACCGGGCCCGCCGCGTCCTGCAGGCTCTTGCAGGAGAAAGAGCTCACGCAACGTCCCTCTGCGCATTCTCCTGGTGGCGCACATGCGCGACAATGATCGCCAGCGCCGCCGGCGTCATGCCTTCCATGCGCTGGGCATCGGCAATGGAACGGGGGCGCCGCGCCTGCATCTTCTGCTTCAGCTCGTTGGACAGCCCCGGCACGCCGGCAAAGTCGACGGTCTCGGGAATCAACCGGCTCTCTTCATGCCGGATCTGCGCCACGTCGGACTTCTGTCGATCGAGATAGACCGAATATTTCGCTTCCGTTTCGAGGCGCTGCGCCGTTTTGGCGTCGATCGCCGCGAGTTTCGGCTCGACGCTGGCCAGCCAGGCAACGTCGACGTTGGGATAGGCAAGTAATTCGTAGCCCGAGCGGCGAACGCCGTCGCGGTTGATGTCCAATCCGTGTCGCGCCGCCTCATTGGGGGTCATGGCGAGCGCCAGTGCCAATTCCCGCGCCGCGTCGAGCCGCTGCATCATGCCGCCGTAGCGCTGCATCCGTTGCGTGGACGCAATTCCCAGCTTCGCGGCGAGAGGCGTCAGCCGCTCGTCCGCATTGTCGGCGCGCAGCGACAGCCGGAACTCGGCCCGCGAGGTGAACATCCGGTAGGGTTCGCTGATGCCGCGGCTGGTCAGGTCATCGACCATCACGCCGATATAGGCTTCGGTCCGGCTGAGCACGACCTGCGCGCCGCCCGACGCGCGCCGCGCCGCATTGAGGCCGGCAAGCAGACCCTGCCCGGCCGCTTCCTCGTAGCCAGTGGTGCCGTTGATCTGCCCGGCAAGAAAGAGGCCGCCAACGCGCTTCGTCTCAAGCGTCTGATGCAGTTCGCGCGGATCGACATGATCATACTCGATGGCATAGCCGGGCTGCAGCATGATGGCGCACTCAAGCCCAGGAATGGTTTTCAGGATATCGAGTTGCACATCCTCGGGCAGCGAGGTCGAGATGCCATTGGGATAGACGGTGTCGTCATCCAGCCCTTCCGGCTCCAGGAAGATCTGGTGCCCGTCCCTGTCGCCGAACTTGACGATCTTGTCCTCGATCGACGGGCAATAGCGCGGTCCCACGCCTTCGATCGAGCCGGAATACATGGCCGAACGGTTAAGATTGGCGCGGATCAACTCATGCGTGGCTGCCGTGGTGCGGGTGATGCCGCAATCGATCTGCGGCGTCTCGATACGATCGGTCATCAGCGAGAACGGCACCGGATCCTCATCCGCCGCATGGCTCTCCAGCGACGCCCAATCGATGGTTCGCCCGTCGAGTCGAGGCGGTGTGCCGGTCTTCAGCCGGCCGAGCTTGAAGCCGACCCGTGTCATCGTCGCCGACAGGCCGACGCTGGCTTGCTCATTCATACGTCCGGCGACGATCTTCTTCTCGCCAATATGAATGAGCCCGCGCAGGAAGGTTCCGGTGGTCAGGACCACCGCACCGCAGGCCAGTCGGCGGCCATCAGCTAGAAGCACAGCAGCGATCTGGCCCTCGTCGATTTCGAAGTCGAGAACCTCGCCTTCAACAACATCGAGATCGTTCTGCTGCCGAATCGCTGCTTGCATGGCAAGGCGATAGAGCTTCCTGTCGGCCTGCGTGCGGGGGCCGCGCACCGCCGGCCCCTTGCGGCGGTTCAGCAAGCGGAACTGGATACCGGCGGCATCCGCCACCCTGCCCATCAGCCCGTCCATGGCGTCGATCTCGCGCACCAGATGGCCCTTGCCGAGCCCGCCGATTGCCGGATTGCAGGACATCACGCCGATCGTGTCGAAGCGCAACGTCACCAGCGCGGTCCTGGCGCCAGCGCGCGCGGCAGCACTGGCCGCCTCGCAACCCGCATGGCCGCCGCCCACCACAACCACATCATAGTGATCGGTCATCCCAAACATCCCGGACTCAAAGATTCGACCGACACATGTCCTCGCCAGACCGTGCTGTCAAGAAAACTCGGCGTGTCGTTTCACGTGAAACAGCCTCGCGGCCGGTCTTCACCCTGTTTCACATGAGTCGCGATCCGCCCGATGTTTCACGTGAGTCATCCAAAGACAGTCTGGGCGAGCAGATGTTTCACGTGAGTCATTTTCCGATACAGAACTGCGAAAAGATGACGTCCAGGAGGTCCTCGACATCGACGGCGCCAACGATCCTGCCGAGACGGTCGGCGGCGAGCCGCAACTCCTCGGCGCGCAGTTCTTGTCCGACAGCCTGGTCGCTGGTCGCGCCCAGCAGATGGCGGTTCGTTTCGCCGAGCAATTCAACATGGCGCAGGCGCGACGGCAGAACATCGGCGACGTTGCCCGCGGCACGAGCCGCGCGTTGCCCGACTTCCGCCAGCAGGGCCTCGACACCGGTCCCCTCTACGACTGAAATGACAAGATCGTAGTGTCCGGTCGCATCCACAGCCGCCTGCTCATCCAACAGGTCGAGCTTGGTGCCAACCCGCAAGGCGGGTATCGCGGCCGGCAGCGGACCAACATCCTTGGGATCCACCAGGTCCTGGAGAAAGAGCAAAAGATCGGCACGATCCGCCTTGGCTCTAGCCTTCTCGATCCCGATCGCCTCGATCTTGCCCGGCGCATCGCGCAGCCCGGCTGTGTCCGTCAGCCGGACGCGCAGGCCCTGGAGATCAAGTGTCACTTCAAGCAGATCCCGCGTCGTGCCCGGCTCATCCGTTACAATAGCTGCATCCCGCCGCGCCAAAGTGTTGAACAGACTCGACTTGCCGGCATTGGGCGCACCCAGAATAACGACCTCGAACCCGTCGCGGATGATTTCGGCAGCGCGAAATCCGGCAATGTGGCGGTCAATCTCGCCGATCATCGCCCGGACATCAGACCAGACCGTATCCGAAACGGAACCCGGAACATCGTCCTCGTCGGCAAAGTCGATCTCGGCCTCGATCATCGCGCGTGCATGGATCAGCCGCCGCCGCCAGCCGAGATAGAGTTCGCTCTGGGCGCCCTCGGCATTCTGGATCGCAAAGCGCCGTTGCGCTTCGGTTTCGGCGTTGACGAGATCCGCCAGCGCCTCCGTCTCAACCAGGTCGACCTTGCCATTGAGAAAGGCGCGACGCGTGAATTCGCCGGGTTCCGCGTGCCTGACGCCGTCAAAACCAGCGATCGTCTCCAACATTTTGGCCACCACGGCCCGCCCACCGTGGACATGGAACTCCGCCACATCCTCGCCGGTGAAACTCGCGGGGCCAGGGAAGAAGACAACCAGGCCATGGTCGAGCACGGTTCCGTCCGGCGCCCGCAGCCTGCGCAGAACCGCCACACGGTCCTTAACCATGCCGCCGGAGATCGTTTCGACTACGAATCGAGTCTGCGGGCCGGAAATGCGAATGACGGCAACGCCGGCGGGTAGCCGGCCGCTCGACAGCGCAACGATCGAATCCCTTGAAATCATTTGCCCGCTCTACCGAACCGCCCTAGCTTCCGCCCCATCGCAAACCGAGTTGTCGATGTGACATTGCCCGCACAAAACCTGCTTGCCGACGAGGCCAGCCCCTATCTGCAGCAGCACAGCGGCAACCCCGTGCACTGGCGGGCCTGGTCGCCGGCTTCGCTCGAAGAGGCAAAGACCCTGGACAGGCCGATCCTGCTCTCCGTCGGCTATGCCGCCTGCCATTGGTGCCACGTCATGGCGCACGAGAGCTTCGAGAATGACGACGTCGCCGCCGTCATGAACCGCCTGTTCGTCAATATCAAGGTGGATCGCGAAGAGCGCCCCGACATCGACCAGATCTACATGGCGGCGCTGTCCTCGATGGGCGAACAAGGCGGCTGGCCGCTGACCATGTTCCTGACGCCGGATGGCAAGCCGTTCTGGGGTGGAACCTACTTTCCCCGCGAGCCGCGCTACGGTCGCCCGGGCTTCATCCAGGTGATGGAGGCGGTCGACAAGGCCTGGCGCGAGAAGAGAGCCAGCCTCAACCAGAGCGCCGACGGCCTGACCACGCATGTCGGGGCGCGGCTTGCCGGCTCGCATGCGGCGACGGCGCTCGATCGCGACACGCTGGCAAAGCTGGCCAGTGGGATCGACGGCATGGTCGACCGCGATCTCGGCGGCCTGCGCGGCGCGCCGAAATTCCCGAATGCACCGTTCATGCTCACACTTTGGCTGTCCTGGCTGCGTGACGGCAACGCCACGCATCGCGACGACGTCCTCCTCAGCCTCGAACAGATGCTGAGCGGCGGCATCTACGACCATATCGGCGGCGGGCTCAGCCGCTACTCGACCGACGCCGAGTGGCTTGTGCCGCATTTCGAGAAGATGCTCTACGACAACGCCCAGCTCATCCGCCTCTGCAACTGGGCCTATGCAGCAAGCGGCAATGATTTGTTCCGGATACGAATCGAAGAGACGGTCGACTGGCTGCTGCGTGAAGTGCGCGTCGACGGCGGCGCCTTTGCCGCCAGCCTCGACGCCGACAGCGACGGCGAGGAAGGACTTTTCTACACCTGGGGCAGCCAAGAGATCGAAGCTGTTCTTGGCGACGATTCTGTCTTGTTTTCCAAATACTTCACCCTATCCGGCCCGCATGGCTGGGAGGGCAAGCCGATTGTCCATCAAAGCCGGTCCCAGCAATCACAAAGTGTGGCCGATCGGGAACGGCTTATACCGCTCAAGGCGAAGCTCCTCGCCGCCCGGGAGGCCCGGGTCAGCCCAGGCCGCGACGGCAAGACCCTGACCGACTGGAACGGCCTGATGATCGCGGCCCTTGCCGAGGCCGGTCGGTCGCTGGCTCGGCGCGACTGGATCGACGCGGCAGCAAAGGCCTTCGCCCATATCAGCGCCGCCAACCGCGACGACCGCTTGCCGCATTCGATGCTCGGCGCCAGGAAATTGTTCCCCGCTTTGTCCAGTGACTACGCCGCCATGACCAATGCGGCGATCTCGCTTTTCGAAGCCACCGGCGATTGGAGCTACGTCGATCAGGCCAAGCAGTTCATCGAGCAGCTCGACCACTGGCACGCCGACACCGAGAAGACCGGTTATTATCTGACGGCGCAGGACAGCACCGACGTGCCGATCCGCATCAGGGGCGATGTCGACGAGGCTATCTCCTCGGCGACCAGCCAGATCATCGAGGCGATGGTCCGGCTGGCGTCAATCACCGGCGACCTCGACCTGCAGGAAAGAGCCTGGAAAGTCGCCGAGCACGCAGCCGGCCGCGCGGCGCAGCAGGCCTATGGTCAAGCCGGCATCGTCAACGCCTGCGCTTTGGCGATCGAGCCGCTGAAGCTTGTGCTGATTGATGATCCGACGCAGCCAACACTTGTTCCGGTTGCGAATCGAAGCCCGGACCCCCGGCGTATCGACATCGTTGTATCGATCGGTTCGGAAGCGAATCGACCCTTGCTGCCCGGCGGTATCCTGCCGCCGACCGACAAGGCCGGCGCCTGGCTGTGCACTGGTCAGGTCTGCCTGCCCGTCGTGACGGATCCAGGCGAGTTGGAAAAACTGTTGCGGCGATAGTGCCTCACCCTCCCCCTTGTGGGGAGGGTCGGCTCGCGATCGTAGCGAAGCGGAGATTGTGAGACGGGTGGGGGTGAATCGCCACCGTCGGTGCTGACCCCACCCCGCTCCGCTGCGCGGATCGACCCTCCCCACAAGGGGGAGGGTAAGCCGTTACGTGTTCATCGAATCGAAGAAGTCGGCGTTGGTCTTGGTCTGCTTGAGCTTGTCGATCAGGAACTCGATCGCATCGGTCGTTCCCATCGGCGCCAGGATGCGGCGCAGCACGAAGATCTTCTGCAGGTCCTGACGCGGCACCAGCAGGTCCTCCTTGCGGGTACCGGACTTCAATATGTCCATGGCCGGGTAGATGCGCTTGTCGGCCACCTTGCGGTCGAGCACGATTTCCGAATTGCCGGTGCCCTTGAACTCTTCGAAGATGACTTCGTCCATGCGGCTGCCGGTATCGATGAGCGCCGTGGCGATGATGGTCAGCGAGCCGCCTTCCTCGATGTTGCGGGCGGCGCCGAAGAAACGCTTCGGCCGCTGCAGCGCATTGGCGTCGACACCGCCGGTCAGCACCTTGCCGGATGACGGCACCACGGTGTTGTAGGCGCGGCCGAGGCGGGTGATCGAATCGAGCAGGATGACGACGTCGCGGCCATGTTCGACCAGGCGCTTGGCCTTCTCGATGACCATTTCGGCGACTTGCACGTGGCGCACCGCCGGTTCGTCGAAGGTCGAGGAGACGACCTCGCCCTTCACCGAGCGCTGCATGTCGGTCACTTCCTCCGGCCGCTCGTCGATCAAGAGCACGATCAGATAGCATTCGGGATGATTGGTGGTGATCGAGTGGGCGATGTTCTGCAGCAGCACTGTCTTGCCGGTGCGCGGCTGCGCGACGATCAAGGCGCGCTGGCCCTTGCCGAGCGGCGCCACCAGGTCGATGACGCGGGCCGAGATGTCCTTGGAGGTCGGAACCTCCATTTCCATCTTCAGCCGCGAGGTCGGATAAAGCGGCGTCAGATTGTCGAAATGGATCTTGTGGCGGATCTTTTCCGGATCGTCGAAATTGATCGTGTTGACCTTGAGCAGCGCGAAATAGCGCTCGCCCTCTTTCGGGCTGCGGATCGGCCCTTCGACCGTATCGCCGGTCTTCAGCGAAAAGCGCCTGATCTGCGACGGCGAAATATAGATGTCGTCGGGACCTGGCAAATAGTTGGCATTGGCCGAGCGCAGGAAGCCAAAACCGTCCTGAAGCACTTCGACCACGCCGTCGCCGATGATCTCGACATCCTGGGCGGCCAGCTTCTTCAGGATCGCGAACATCAGCTCCTGCTTGCGCATGACGCTGGCGTTCTCGACCTCGAGCGATTCGGCATAAGCGATCAGCTCTGGTGGTTTCTTGTTCTTGAACTCGGCGAGTTTCATTTCTTGCATAGACGGACTCTGAGTAAGCTTTGGGGAAATATCGGCGGGATGCGACAAATGCCGGGCGCGGCCGAAAGCAATGACGGGCGGCGCATGACGGGAAGGAAGACCCGTCTTTTATCGTCGGTCGGGTGAAAGAGCAAGCTGCGTTTTACGGGCCCGACAAAGGCTCAGAACGGCTTGACCACAACCAGGATCACGATGGCGATCATCAGCAATGTGGGGATCTCGTTGACGATCCGCCAGTGCCGCGCCGATTTTTCGTTACGGTCCTCGGCGAATTTGCGCACCGCGCCGGCCAGATAGCCGTGGACGCCCGACAAAAGAAGCACCGCGCCGATCTTGGCATGCAGCCAGCCTCCCTGGAAACCAAAGCCTTTCCAGGCGAGCCACAGCCCGAACACCCAGGTGACGATCATCGCCGGATTGATGATGCCGCGCAGCAGGCGCCGCTCCATCACCTTGAAGGTCTCCGACTGCACCGAACCCTTCTCGGCATCGGCGTGGTAGACCAGCAACCGCGGCAGATAGAGCATGCCCGCCATCCACGAGATGACGGCCAGGACATGGATCGCTTTCGCCCATGGATAGAAACTGTCGGGCGCGACGAAAAACAAAAGTGCCGTGAGGGCAACCAGGACGGCAAGACTGACCGTCATGCGCACCATCGCCTGGCCGGTGCTGTTGGTATTGTTCATCTCGCTCATCAGCGTGTCGCGCTCCGCACCAGTTTCACCATTGCCTCGACATGCGCGATCGGCGTCTCCGGCGTGATGCCGTGGCCGAGATTGAAGATCAACGGCCCATCTCCCAGCGTCTTCAGGATCGTCTCGACGCCATCCGACAGGGCCTTGCCGCCAGCCACGAGCCGCAAGGGATCGAGATTGCCCTGAACCGCACCCGAGCGCTGCAAATCCTTCGCCGCCGCCAGGGGCACCGTCCAGTCGATCCCCAGGGCCGTCACACCGGTCTTCTGGCGATAGGTCCGGTAGCGAGCGCCGGCACCCTTGGGAAAACCGATGATCGGAACATCGGGATGGACGGCGCGCACTTGCCTGACGATCTCGGCCACCGGCCAAACGCAGAACTGGTCGAACGACGCATCGTCGAGCACGCCGGACCATGAATCAAAAATCTGGACGACGTCGGCGCCAGCTTCGATCTGCCGGATCAAATAGGCAGCCGAATGATCGGCCAGCACCTTCAGCAGCTGTTGAAATGCTGCCGGCTCGCGATAGGCGAACAGCCGCGCCGGGGCTTGGTCGGGCGTGCCATGGCCGGCGATCATGTAGGTCGCCACCGTCCACGGCGCGCCACAGAAGCCGATCAGCGTTGTTTCGTCGGGAAGTTTTGCCCGCAACCGGCGAACCGTCTCGTAGACCGGTTCGAGATTCACGTGAAACACGTCGCTCTCCAGAGCCATAATCTCGGCCACCGTGATCGGCGTCAGCAACGGCCCTCGCCCCTCTTCGAAGCGCACATCGCGGCCAAGCGCATGCGGAACAACGAGGATATCCGAGAACAGGATCGATGCATCGAAGCCGAAGCGCTCGATCGGCTGCAACGTCACTTCAACGGCAAGGTCGGGATCATAGCAGAGGTCGAGGAACGAACCGGCCCGCCTGCGCGTCTCACGATATTCCGGCAGATAGCGCCCGGCCTGACGCATCATCCAGAGCGGAGGCGGAAACACCGTCTTGCCCTTCAGGACGTCCAACATGATCCGGTTCTGGGGCATCGAGCGCTCGCTTCTCCAAGCCTCTCTATAATCAAATATTCTTATATCTAAGATTCTTCTGATTCTAAGAGTCTGTTGGTTGTGATGGTTGTCACCTGTCCCGCGTTAACCCGAAAAACGCCAGCAAGCATATTGTCGCGCGCTTCGCTCGCCGGATTGTAGGGTTCTGGGGAAGGTCGGGAATCCGCTACTGGAGTCAAGGCCTTAGGACGCATAGGGAAAAGATCCCCCTGTGGACAGCCGAAAGGCAAGACAAGCCGTCCCCAGACTTGTCCCCAGCCGCCCGACGAAGCCCGCAGCGCATCGAATTGTGGACAAACTGCCATCTGATACAGTCGCCTGCGACCGACCTGTCTTTTCGTCCGACCTTATCCACACAAGCCCACAGCCTGGAGTGACCCCCTGTGAACAAACCCCAGAGCTTCTTCCACCTGCACCTGATTTCGGACGCGACCGGCGAAACGCTGCTCGCCGCCGGGCGGGCGGCTTCCGCGCAGTACAAGGATGCGCGCGCCATCGAGCATATCTACCCGCTCATCCGCACCGAAAAGCAGGTGGCGAAGGTGTTCGAGGACATAGAGGAGGAGCCGGGCATCATTCTCTATACGGTCGTCGACCAGAAGCTTGCGCGCGGCATCGACGAACGCTGCGCGACCATGGGCCTGCCCTGTGTGTCCGTGCTGGAGCCGGTGCTGACCGTGTTCCAGTCCTATCTCGGCACCCCGGCCGGCCGGCGCGTCGGCGCCCAGCATGTTCTGGACGCCGAATATTTCCGCCGCATCGATGCGCTCAACTTCACCATGGAGCACGATGACGGCCAGCTGCCGGCCAACATGGACGATGCCGATATCGTGCTGGTCGGCATCTCGCGCACGTCGAAGACGCCGACCAGCATCTATCTCGCCAATCGCGGCATCAAGACCGCCAACATTCCGATCGTGCTCGGCGTGCCGGTGCCGGAAAGCCTGGTCAACGCCAAGCGGCCGCTGATCGTCGGCCTGATCGCCACCGCCGAGCGCATTTCGCATGTCCGCCAGAACCGCGTCCTCGGCAACAGCAGTTCCTACGAGGCAACTGATTATGTAGACCGCGCCGCCATTACCGAAGAGCTCGCCTATGCCCGCCAGATCTGCACGCGGCATGGCTGGCCGATGATCGATGTCAGCCGCCGCTCGATCGAGGAAACAGCGGCGGCGATCGTTGCCCTGAGGGGGAAGAATAGGTAGATGAGCGGGGAGTGCGTTTTCCGAGTCTTCCTAGCGGAAATTCGGCGCCGCCCCTCACCTGCCTGCCGGCATCCTCTCCCCGTATAGTGACGGGGAGAGGGGCCCTGTCATCGATGGTTTCGCCAATCGCGACCGTGGCTGGGAGGAGCTCCTGCGCCGAAGCTGCCTTTTCTCCCCGTCTCTATACGGGGAGAAATGTCCGGCAGGACAATGAGGGGCGGCGCCCACGTTGCAAATTGAAGCTCATATCCCAACCGCGCCTATGTCCCGCGCCCGAGTGCAAAATGACAGAGAAAATCATCCTCGCTTCGGGCAGCCCGTTCCGCAAGGCGATGCTGGTCAATGCCGGCGTCGACGTCGAGGCGGTTCCGGCTGAAGTCGACGAGCGCGCGCTCGAGGCGCCCTTGCAGGGCAGCGGCGTCTCTCCCGAGGACGTCGCCCTGGTGCTGGCCGAGGCCAAGGCTACCGAAGTGAGCGCGCGCAAGCCTGGCGCGCTGGTGCTCGGCTGCGACCAGACGCTGTCGCTCGGCGACGAAGTGTTCCACAAGCCGGCCGACATGGAAGGGGCGCGCCGTCACCTGCTGGCGCTGTCGGGCAAGACCCATCAGTTGAACAGCGCCGCCGTGCTGGTCCGTGACGGCGCGGTGCTGTGGCGGAATGTCGGCATCGCCAGCCTGACCATGCGCAAGCTCGACCCGGCTTTCATCGGCCGCCATCTGGCCCGCGTCGGTTCCAAGGCGCTGTCCAGCGTCGGCGCCTACCAGGTCGAGGGCGAAGGCATCCAGCTGTTCGACAAGATCGAAGGCGACCATTTCACCATTGTCGGCCTGCCGCTGTTGCCGCTGCTGGCCGAACTGCGCACGCTGGGGGCGATCGATGGCTGACGCGACGAAAAAGGCCTTCGTCACCGGCCACCCGATCAAGCATTCGCGCTCGCCGAAGATCCACGGCCATTGGTTGGCGAAACACGGCATCGACGGCAGCTATGAGGCGATCGACGTGGCGCCGCAGGATTTTCCCGAATTCCTGGCGACGCTTTGGAAAAATGGCTATCGAGGCGGCAATGTCACCATTCCCCACAAGGAGGCCGCCTTCGCGCAGGTCGCCCGCCGTGATGACGCCGCCGAGCAGATAGGCGCCGTCAACACGCTTTGGTTCGAGGACAGTATCTTGTGGGGCGGCAACACCGACGCCCACGGCTTCGCCGCCAACCTGGATGACCACGCACCGGGTTGGGCGACCAACGGTCCAGCCGTGGTGCTTGGCGCCGGCGGCGCGTCGCGCGCGATCATCCATGCGCTGAAGCAGCGTGGCGTTGGCGATATCCGGATCGTCAACCGGACGCTCGCAAGGGCACGAGAATTGTGCGATCGCTTCGGCGCCGGTGTTACCGCCCATGGCCCGGAAGCGACGAACGAACTCCTGACGGGCGCCGGCCTGCTGATCAACGCCACGGCGCTCGGCATGTATGGCAATGAAGGCCTGTCCGCCGATCCGTCCAGACTGCCCGACCAGGCGATCGTCACCGACATTGTCTACGTGCCGCTGGAAACGCCGCTGCTTGCCGCGGCCCGAGCGCGGGGCCTCAGGACGGTCGACGGTCTCGGCATGCTGCTCCATCAGGCCGTGCCCGGCTTCGAGCGCTGGTTCGGCATCAGGCCCCAGGTTACGGCTGAGCTCCGCGCGATCATCGTCGCCGACCTGGTGCCGAAGGCATGATCGTGCTTGGTCTCACCGGCTCGATCGGCATGGGCAAGTCGACGACGGCGAAGATGTTCGCCGAGGCCGGCGTGCCGGTCCACGATTCCGACGAGGCGGTGCACCGCCTCTATGCCGGCAAGGCCGCGCCTCTGGTCGAGGCCGCCTTTCCCGGCACCACCGTTTCCGGTGTGGTCGACCGCACGGAGCTGGCCCGGCGGGTGCTCGGCGACGCCGCCGCGCTGAAGCGGCTCGAGGCCATCATCCATCCGCTGGTGCGTGCCGATGCCGATGCCTTTCTGGCCAGGCATCGCGCCGCCGGCGCACCCCTGGCGGTCCTCGACATCCCGTTGCTGTTCGAAACCGGCGGCCGCGGCCGAGTCGACAAGGTCGTCGTCGTCACTGCCTCGCCTGAAGTCCAGCGCGAACGCGTGCTGGCGCGGCCGGGCATGAGCGAAGAAAAACTGGCGTCGATCCTGGCCAAGCAGGTGCCCGATGCGGACAAGCGCCGACAGGCCGATTTCATCATCGACACTGGCCAGGGTCTTGAGGCTGCGCGTGCGGCGGTCGAAACCATCGTTGGGGAACTGATGGGCAAGCCAGGCCACTGACACTGTCGGCAGGCCGCCGCTCTAGGCAATGCTGATCGGCCAACTGTTGACCTCGGGGCAGCGCAAACCTGTAGTGATTGCCCTGGCCCTCGTTGTTTTGCATTGCCATTTTGTTCCGGTCTCACGATTCTGCTTCTTTGGAGCGACTGATTCGATGCGCGAGATCATCTTCGACACGGAAACCACCGGCCTCGATTCGCGCGACGACCGCGTGATCGAGTTGGGCGGCGTCGAGCTGGTCAATCGTTTCCCGACCGGCAGGACGTTCCACCATTATATCAACCCTCAAGGGCGTGCGATCCACGCCGAGGCGCAGGCGGTGCACGGCATCAGCGCGGCGGATCTTCAGGGCAAGCCGACTTTTGCCGACATCGCCGAGGAGTGGCTGGCCTTCACCGACGGCGCCAAGCTGGTCGCCCACAACGCCACCTTCGACATCGGCTTCCTCAATGTCGAATTCGGCAGGCTCGGTCACCCCAATGTCGATCCCGGTCTTGTCGTCGACACGCTGGCACTGGCGCGCCGCAAGCATCCGATGGGCCCCAATTCGCTCGACGCGCTCTGCCGGCGCTACGGCATCGACAACACGAGGCGCACCAAGCATGGCGCCTTGCTCGATTCCGAACTGCTGGCCGAGGTCTATATCGAGCTGATCGGCGGCAAGCAGGCGGCGCTCGTCCTCGACAGCGCAACCGCGCCCGCCCAGGGCAGGGAGAATGTCCGCCAGATCGAAATCACGATAAGCCAACGCCCGGCGCCATTGCCACCCCGCCTGACCGACGCCGAGCGCGACGCCCACGCCGGCATGGTCGCAGCGCTGGGCGAAAAGGCACTTTGGCTGAAGGTTGCGGCTGGCTGATTCCCCCGCAGCGATCCTTCACGCCCGCCGAGATCTCAAAACAAAAAACCCGGCGCAAGGCCGGGTCTTTCGTGAATTCTGAAAGGCAGGATCAGCTCACCTTGACCTTGGTGGCGGCCTGGTCCTCGGCCAGCTTCTGCTGGAACATCTGCGCGAAATCGATCGGGTCGAGCATCAGCGGCGGGAAGCCGCCATTGCGCGTCGCCTCGGCAATGATCTGCCTGGCGAACGGGAACAGCAGGCGCGGGCATTCGATGAACAGGATCGGCAGCATGTGTTCCTGCGGGAAGCCGCTGACCGCGAACACGCCGCCATAGACCAGCTCGACATTGAACAGCACTTCCTGGTCGAAGGAAGCCTTGGCGTTCAGCGTCAGGTTGACGTCGAACTGCTTGTCGGAGAGCGGATTGGCGTTGACGTTGACGTTGATGGCGATGCCGGGCGCCTTGTCGCGGCCACGCAGCGAATTCGGCGCGCCGGGGCTTTCGAAGGAAAGATCCTTCACATACTGGGCCAGAACGTTGAGCGACGGCTGCGCCGCGTTGCCGTTTCCATTGGCTGCGCCGACCGGCGCGTCATCTTTGCTGGCCATGAGCCGTTGTCCTTTTGCCTGGGCAGCATCGCTGACCGAATTGAAATCGGGCGTTCGCTACCATGGCCGGCATGACAAGACAAGGTTTGCCGCCTTGCTTGTGGCGGCCCGAGAAGGCTGCTGCCTCAATCGTCCTTCAGGCGCCGCCAGGGCGAGTTGTGGTCGGGACCGCGCTTCAAATCGTCCTCGCGCGAATAATCGCCGTCGTCGAGATCGATGACCCTGTCGCGCGGCCGGCCGCCAAAGCCTCCGGTGGTGAAACTGGTCGCCACGACGATGCGGCCTTTGAACCTGCGCCAGGCAAGGTCGCGCACCGGCGGCAGGAACAGCAGCAGGCCGATAATGTCCGTGATGAAACCGGGGATGATCAAAAGGATCGACGCGACCACGATCATGGCGCCATGCGCAAGCTGGCGGCTGGGATCGCGGCCAGCATCCATCTCGGCGCGGATTCGCGTCATGACGCCTAAACCCTGGTGCCTGAGCAGCATCGCGCCGGCGATGCCAGACGCCAGCACCAGCCCGACTGTCGCCAGCGCGCCGATCTCGCGACCGACAACCACGAAGCCGGCGATTTCCAGAAGCGGAAGCGCGAGGAGAAAAAGAGGAAGGAATGAAATACGCAAGTCTTGCCAACCCTTCCGATCGTCTGGCCGTTTCGATGTTTTGGCCGCTGGCGACCAATCGCCGCTGGCACTGGGCCTGTTAGATAGGTATGCCTGCCTTTGATTTGAATGATTGAGCCTTGCGTTCTATATGCTTTGAATGTTGAACGCTATGCGACCGCGGCTCCTTGGCTGGACGGTCCGGCCAAAAGGCAGGGATTGATTGGCGGAAGATATGGGATTCTTCGACTTCGGCACGATTTTCTTCCTGATTGCGGCGGTGGTCATCTTTTTCCAGCTGCGCAATGTGCTGGGCCGTCGTACCGGCAGTGAACGGCCGCCCTTCGACCCCTATACCGCGGCCCGCGGCGGCGACAAGGATGCCGCTCAGAAATCCGAAAATGTCGTTTCGTTGCCGCGCAAGCGGTTGCCGGGCGAGCCGGCGGCCGACACCTATGCGGCGATCGACGCCTTCGCCAAGCCCGACAGCGATCTCAACAAGGGCCTGCGCACGATCAAGGACAACGATCCGTCCTTCGATCCGAAGGGTTTCGTCGACGGCGCCAAGATGGCCTATGAGATGATCGTCATGGCCTATGCCGACGGCGATCGCAAGACGCTGAAGAACCTGCTGTCGCGCGAGGTCTATGACGGCTTTGTCGCCGCCATCGGCGAACGCGAGGCCAAGTCGGAAAAGATCCAGTCCTCCTTCGTCGGCATCGACAAGGCCGACATCGTCTCGGCCGAGATGAAGGGTGGCGAGGCGCATGTCACGCTGCGCATCATCAGCGAGCTGATCTCGGCGACCCGCGACAAGGCCGGCGCCGTCATCGATGGCGACCCCGAAACCGTCGCCGAGGTCAAGGATGTCTGGACCTTCGCCCGCGACACGCGCTCGCGCGATCCGAACTGGAAGTTGGTCGCCACTGAGGAAGAAGACTGAGCCCCGATGCACGCCCAAAAGTGCGAAGCGGTTTTGGGACAACGAGATGCATCAAACCCAGGATCCGAAGCGCGTCGCATGACCCTCTTCAAGCACGACGCGCTTTAGTCGAAGGCGGGCTCCGGTGTCGCTATCGCCTCTCCTTGTCGGAAAATCGTTCGAGGATCTCCCCGGCTGGGGCGACGACGACCATCTGGCCGCCTTCGCGGCCTTCCGCCGCTCCGCCTTTCATGTCCTGACCAAACCCTATCGTACCGGTTCGCTCGGTGTCGACTTCAACGCCTTCGCTGACGCCTACACCGAGGCCCGCACTGTTTCGCCGGCGAATCGGTCGCTGGCCCGCGCCTTCTTCGAGCGCCACTTCCTGCCCGTGCAGGTCCGCGCAGAGAACGGCGGCGCCGGTCTCGTCACCGGCTTCTACGAGCCCGAAATCGAGGCGTCGCCGGTGCAAACCCTGCACTTTTGCGTGCCGCTGCTGTCGCGTCCGGCCGATCTCGTCGATATCGACGACGCCAACCGGCCGCACGGAATGGACCCCTATCTCGCTTTTGCGCGCCAGACGCCGGACGGGCCGGTCGAATATCCCGACCGGGGCGAGATCGAGCGCGGCGCGCTCGCGGGCAAGGGGCTGGAGATCGCCTGGCTGGCCGACAAGGTCGATGCTTTCTTCATTCACGTGCAAGGGGCGGCGCGGCTGAACATGACCGACGGCCGGCTTCGCCGCGTCACCTACGCGGCCAAATCCGGCCAGCGCTTCACCGGGCCCGGCAAGATCCTGAGCGAGATTGGCGCGATCCCGCTCGAAAAGGTGACGATGCAGTCGATCCGCGCCTGGTTCAAGGCGCATCCCGGCCGCGTCGATGAAATCCTTTGGCAGAACCGCTCATATATCTTCTTCCGCGAGGCTGAGGTCGCCGATCCGACCCTCGGTCCGATCGCCGCCGCCAAGGTGCCGCTGACGCCGGGCCGCTCCATCGCCGTCGACCGCCTGCTGCACACATTCGGTACGCCGTTCCATATCGACGCTCCGTCGCTGACCGCTTTCGACGGTAAACCGTTCCGGCGCCTGATGATCGCGCAGGACACCGGCTCGGCCATCACCGGGCCGGCGCGCGGCGACCTGTTCGCCGGTTCGGGCGACGCGGCCGGCGAGATCGCCGGCGTGGTGCGCAATGCGGCGGACTTTCACGCGCTGGTGCCGCGCGCGCTCGTTTCGGGGTCGAATCGATGACCCGGCGCCCAGACAGGCCGAGCCAGGCCAAGCTAAGCGAGGATGACCGGGTTCTGTGGAACCTGGTGGCGCGCACGGCCAAGCCGCTGAAGGGCAGGACAGCCGTCGACATTCCCGACACCGGCGCCGAGTCCAGGCCCACGCCCTCGCAACCAGCGCCGCTCGCCGGCGCTCCAGCTGGCGCGGCGAAGCCGAAGGCACAACATGTCGCGCACGTGCTCGACGAGCCGACGCTGGACAAGCTGTCGAAAGGCCGGCTGCCGATCGAGGGCCGCGTCGATCTGCACGGCCTGACCCAGGACGAAGCCTATTCGCTGCTGTTTTCGTTCCTGCACCGCGCGCATGCCGGCGGCATCCGCTATGTCTTGGTCATCACCGGCAAGGGCTCGTCCTCGGGCGGCGACGGGGTGCTGCGGCGCGCGGTCCCGGCCTGGCTATCGACGCCCGCCTTCCGGCCGCTGGTCTCCAGCCATGACCATGCCGCGCGCAACCATGGCGGCTCGGGCGCGCTCTATGTCCGCCTGCGGCGGCTGCGGTCATGACCCCTTTCGGCGAGAAGCTGCGCGCGCTGCGCAGCGAACGTGGTGTCAACCAGAAGGACATGGCGGCGGCGATCGGCGTCAGCGCCGCCTATCTGTCGGCGCTGGAACATGGCCGGCGCGGTGCGCCGACCTGGACGCTGATCCAGAAGATCATCGGCTATTTCAACATCATCTGGGATGAGGCCGAGGAACTGGCGCGGCTGGCCGAGGCCTCGCACCCGCGCGTGAAGCTCGACACGTCGGGCTTAAATCCCGCCGCCACCGAGCTTGCCAATCTTTTGGCCGAGAACATCGAAAAGCTCGACGAGGCCGAACTTCGCCGCATCACCGCGTCGATCCGCGCGGCGCTGGGCCGGCGGCCGTAACCCGGCGATTTGTTCCAGACGGCGCGCGTTCGCCTGCCGGCGCCAGCGTTCACTTCACCTGAAGAGCCCGCCGGCGGTCAGCCGCGATGAGATCACAGCTTGCCGGCCGTGCCGCCATTGTTTCCGCCGCCGTTGGTGCTGGGGCCGCCATTGTCGTGATGGTCGCGGCCACCGTTTCCACCGCCGAGGCAGTCCGATGCACCGGCTGCGCCGCAGCAGCGGCCACTCCACAGATCGTTGAGCGTGGTCTTGGCGCAGCTCGTGACGGTCTGGTCGGCCAGAGCGGATCCGGTCAGGGCCGACACGGCGGCGGCGGCGAGGAGGGCATTTCGCAGAAAAGCAGTCATCTGAAGTCTCCATGGTTGGGTTTCTGTCGTCCACGGCTGTGTGTCGCGGGGCGAACGGAAATGGTTCATGGAGAGGCGCGAAATTGTTGGAAGGCGCGCAGCGCCCATCTTGCGACGGCGACAATTGGCGAAATCATCGATGAGAGCGTCTTTCTCTCCGTCACTAAACGGGAGAAATGTCCGGCAGGACAATGAGGGGCAGCCCCCGAGTTCCGGTATCTACCTTCTAATACGTCGCGCCTGTGCTTACTGGACCGAGCCGACCAGCACCTGCTGGCCGCCCCGGATCGAGACCCAGCGACCGGTGTTGTCGATCGCCTGCCGCTTGAGGAAGCGATAACCGGTCTGGTCCCACGGCCTGACCTTGTCGGTCAGATTGTCGAGCACGTAGTCGCCCTTGTCGGTGCGCACCGTCAGCACCGCGTGGCCTTCGCCGTCGGGCTTGCGCACCACGGTGATCAGCAGATCGGCAAGCGAGATGCTCATGCGCGAAAGCTCGCGCCGCTTTTCCAGCACATAGTCTTCGCAGTCGCCGACGCCCTTGTCGGGATAGGCCCAGACCTCGTCCTTGCCGTAGATTTCCATGTCGCTCATCGGCTTGACGGCGGCGTTGACCTTGGCGGTGACGCTGATCAGCTTGCGCATCAGCCCGTCGGTCATCGGGGTGGGCGCGAGGTTGGTCGGTCGGATCGAGCATTCACCCGGATTGAGCCTGCAGAAATCATAGTGGCCAATCGGCTGCGAGGTCAGCCCCCCGGTCGCCATTGCATCAGCCGCCAAAGCCGGTGCCACCCAGCTTCCCGTTGCTACCAGCCCGGCTACCACGCACAGGCGCAGCCTTCGTGCCATTGGTGAGGAAATCATTGTCCCCGTCGCCCTCTGTTATTAACGAAAGGTTAAGGGCGATTGACAGTCCGTGTCAATTACGACGACGGGCGGATTGGCAGCATGGTTACCCGAGGGGCAGGACAGCGTCTATTGTGCAACAGATTCGGCCGCCACCCTCATTCTGGCGGCCAATTGGCGCGGATTATCGCTGTCGTACTTAAAACGCGTCGCTTTGGAACCGCGTCAGTCGACGCGGTTTAAGCCTTTTGTACTACGCAGCCTCTGTCCCGAACCGCCGCGCACCCCTGGCTCAGGCCGGTGGGCATTATTTTTTGGCGGTGCGGACCAGCTTCGGTTTCACCGCAACGCGGTTCTGTCGGCCATAGCTGGTGATGAAGTCGACGATGCGCGGCACGATTTCGGAGCGGAAGCGCGAGCCGTTGAACACGCCGTAGTGGCCGACCGCCGGCTGCATGTAGTGGGCGTGCCTGTCGGCGGGGATATTGGGGCACAAATCATGTGCCGCCTTTGTCTGGCCAAGGCCGGAAATGTCGTCGTTCTCACCCTCGACCGTGAACAGGGCGACATTGCGGATCGCCGACGGGTCGATCCTGGTGCCGCGATGCGTCATCTCGCCCTTCGGCAAGGCATGGCGCACGAAGACGGTGTCGACGGTCTGCAGGTAGAACTCCGCCGTCAGATCCATCACCGCCAGGTATTCGTCATAGAAATCGCGGTGCTTCTCGGCATTGTCGCCATCATGCTTCACCAGGTGCATGAAGAAGTCCTTGTGAGCGATGATGTGGCGGTCGAGGTTCATGCTCATGAAGCCGGAAAGCTGCAGGAAGCCCGGATAGACCTCGCGGCCGAAACCCGGCACCGGCCAGGGCGCGCTCATGATGACGTTGTCGCGGAACCAGTCGATGCCCTTTTCCTCGGCCAGAAGGTTCACCGCGGTTGGGTTGCGGCGGGTGTCGATCGGTCCGCCCATCAAGGTCATCGTCGAGGGAACAAAGGGGTCGCCGCGCGTTTCCATCAGCGCAACGGCGGCAAGCACCGGCACGGAAGGCTGGCACACGGCCATCACATGCGTGTCGGGCCCCAGCGTGTGCAGCATGTCGATGATGTAGTCGATATAGTCGTCGAGATCGAAGCTGCCGTCCGCCAGCGGCACCATGCGGGCATCGACCCAGTCGGTGATATACACGTCGGCATGGGGCAGCATCGCCTCGGCCGTGCCGCGCAGCAGCGTCGCGTAGTGGCCCGACATCGGCGCCACGATCAGCAGCTTCGGATCCGGCCGGCGCCCGGTGGGCAGTGCGCGTTCGAAGCGGACGAGATTGCAGAACGACCGCGACCAGACGGTCTTTTCGGAGACCTCGACGGTCTTCCAGTCGATCACCGTCTTGTCGAGGCCGAACGTCGGCTTGCCGTAGCGGCGCGTCGTGCGCTCGAACAATTCGGCGGTCGCCGCGATCGAACGGCCCCAGGCCGTATGGGAAACCGGATTGAGCGGATTGGAGTAGAACATCCGCACCGCGTCGGCGTAGAGGCGCGCGGGCTGCATGGCAGCGTGGTTCATTTCATAGAGCTGGTAGAACATCGAGAACCCCGCTGCTGCCTGCGACCGAAGGGACGACGAGCAGCGCCGAGCCTTAGATATCTCGCGGCGAGGTTAACAACTAATTGCTGCGATGCAATACGTCACGTCGCGTGACCAATGGTTCTTTCGTCCAAAGCGTTGAAAAACCGCCTCGAACGGCGCAGCCGGCTCAATGTGCGTTGCGAAGTGTGTAAGAAATGTGTCCGACCTTCGCGCCGGACACACGGGACATCAGACGCGCGCCATGCAGACGGCGGTGTGGCCGGAGCCGATGAAGCCGAGTTGGCCGGCGGCACCCTTCGACAGGTCGAGCACGCGCCCCTTGATGAACGGGCCGCGATCGTTGATGCGCACGATGACGCTGCGGCCGTTGTTCTGGTTGGTCACACGAAGCTTGGTGCCGAAAGGCAGGGTGCGGTGGGCGGCGGTCAAGGCCGAAGGGTTCATGCGCTCGCCCGATGCGGTCCTGGAATGCAGGGCATACCACGAAGCGCGGCCGCACTGGCCGGCGGCGGCGGTTGCCGACGAGGCGGAGGCGCCGACCATCAGGCCAGCAGCGATCGTTACCGCGACAAGCGCGGTCTGTTTTGTGTTCTTCATATTTGGGGGGTGACTCCGTTTTTTGACAGACCCCAGCCGTTAGGTAGCGAATAAGGCGGGAAATGCGGCAAGCATCTGGCGGTTCCGTGGCGAAGGCACACGTTTGGAGTCACTGGGTAACAGTCTGTCAGTGATATTCCGGTGCACGATGATCAATTCATCATGATCTTCGTGCCGATATCCGAGATTTGTTTGACAAGATCGAGCGCTGATATCCAAGTAGAAGCCGACGCGATCGAGCGGCTTCCTTTGGCTCTTTCATCGTGGCAATCACACCGCAACGGATCGACTTGGGAAGGGATATCGGACAGTGAGACTGACCAAAAATCTGCTGGCCTTGATCGTGCTTGCCATCGGCGCGCTGTGGTCGCTGCAAGGCATCGGCGTTATCGGCGGGAGCTTCATGACCGGCCAGTCGCAATGGCTCTATGTCGGCATCGTGACCATGCTGGTCGGCCTGGCCGGGCTGGCGTGGGCGAACCGTTCGCGCAACTGACACGTCGAATACAGTCCCGCCCACGGCGAGCATTCCCAAGGAAACGTATCTGGACTGGATGCCGGTTTGAACGTGCGAACCGGCGCGGAGAACCGCCAAGTAGACGGCGAACATCCTTGGCAGGATCTTGCAGGTCACCATTAGCCAGCAACTTGGCGACCCATGTGTTGCACGAAGCGAGTTATGCTCCCGCCAGATGGGGTCGCTTCGAGCTGTTCGATCTTGATTTATTTGCGCTGAAAGCGGATATTTATTTTGGCCAGCACGCATATATTATGCAGAGCGCATATTTATCTATTGTATTGACGCATCGCTGTCTTCAGCCGAATTCCAAAGGAGCACGTGAAGAGGATCACTTGATGGTCGACCTGGTGAAACTGGCATTGAAAGTGGCGGTGTTTGCCGCGGCCATTGTGCTCGGCAATATTCGCACCCAGGCTGCCGATCTTGTTATTGCGATGCCGAACTGGTCGTCGGGCCAGGCTACGGCCAACATCCTGAAGGTGAGCCTCAAGAAGGAGTTCGGGATCGATGCGGATGTGGTGGAGATGGGCACTCTGATCGCATTCGCCGGCCTCGACTCCGGCCAGGTCGACATCCATCCGGAAGTCTGGCTGCCGAACCTCGACAACCTCGTCAAGAAGTATGCCACCGATACCGGTACGGTCGCGATCAGCCCGATCGGCGTTCCGGCCTGGCAAGGCATCTGCGCCAACAGGACAGCAGCCGACAAATACGGCTTCAAGGACATTTCCGACCTCAGTGATCCGAAGAAGACCGAGGCGCTCGACACGGACGGGGACGGCAAGGGTGAGATGTGGATCGGCGCCGAGACATGGTCTTCGACCACAATCGAGCGCATCCGTGCCAACAGCTACGGCTACGCCAAAAACCTGTCGCTGCTCGAGATGCCGGAAGATGTGGGCATGGCGGCTGTCGATGCGGCGGAGGCAGCGGATCGACCGATGGTCTTCGCTTGCTACGCGCCACATGTGGTTTTCAAATTGCACGACATCGTCCGTCTGACTGAACCGCCATACGATGCCGCCAAATGGAAGATCGTCCTGCCGACGGAGGCCCCACAGTGGCTTTCGAAGTCGAACGCCGCCGTTGGCTGGGATACGGCCCACTACCACATAGCTTACGCGACTTCGCTGCGTAAGAAACATCCGGAGGTAGTTCGCTTCCTGGAGCATGTCGACTTCAAACCGGAGGAGGCGATCGACATGAGCTATGCGCTCCAGGTCGAGCGGCAGCCGCCCTATGCATACGCCGAGCAATGGGTGGCCAGGAACGAGGCGCGCGTCGAAGGGTGGGCCAAGCAATGACCGGGCTCTCGAAGACAAGGTTCGGCACGGACAAACGGGCGAGGAGAACTGGCGGCAAGCATGCGGCAAGCCTCGCGGTCGTGCTGGCGTTGGGGTTGGTTTTTTCCACCGCCGCTTCCCTTGCCGCGGGAACGCAGGTCTACGATCCCAAGACGCGGCAGTGGACGGATTACAATCGCACCAAGGCTTACCGGTATTACAAGCTTCACAAGCAGGTGCCGGAGTCCTTCCGGCCGCAGGTGGTCAAGTTCCGGACCGCGGAGCAGCCCGGCACCATCATCATCGATGGCAACCAGCATTTCCTCTATCTCGTTCAGCCTGGCCAGCAGGCGATCCGCTACGGCATCGGGGTCGGCAAGGACGGCTTCGGATGGGCAGGCATCGTCAAGATCGGCCGCATGGCGGAATGGCCGACCTGGACGCCGCCTGCCGAAATGGTTGCCCGTGACCCCAATGCCCGCCCCTGGGCCAACGGCATGCCTGGCGGCCCCGACAATCCGCTCGGCGCACGAGCGCTCTACCTTTACGAAGGCGACCACGACACGATCTACCGCATCCATGGCACGCCTGAGCCCTGGACGATCGGCCTGGACGTGTCCTCCGGATGCATCCGCATGAACAATGGCGACATCGTCGACCTGCATTCGCGCGTCAAGGTCGGGGCGAAGGTCATCGTGCTGATGCAGGGTGCTGCCCTCTACAAGGGCGTCTGATCGAGGACGGGCGTATAATTCGACATAGGGGACAAGACCATGGCCATGATGACCCGCAGGCAGTTCCGAATGAGGCACCGGATCATTCACGGACCAGCCTCGATTGTCATCGCAATGGTTCTCGGGGCATGCCAGAGCACCCCGACACCCGACCAGATGTCGAGGACCACGGTCGAAACCGCACCTGCCGATCTCCAGCTTCTTTGCGCCGGCGAGGCGGCGAAGGCGAGTGGGGTCGACAGCAGCAAGGCGTTGCCGACCAGTTCGCGCAAGCTCGATTCCAAAAGCTACCAGGTCGAACTCAACGTCGCGGGAAAACCAACGAGTTGCATCGTCGATACCGACGGCAAAGTGACTTCGGTCCAACCGGCCTGACGGTCAAGTGCCGAATGCGGCGAAGAGGGCGTCGGCCGTGACAGTCCTTGTTCCTTTCGCTGCTGGTCCGTATCGGCATCGTCACCATGCTGGTCGGCCTTGCCGGGCAACGAGCCAAGAAGAAACGAGCCTGACCAGGCCGAAAGCAGCAAGCCGTTCAATGGCGTGATCGACGCAATCTGTCCCATTCCCCGATAGCGCGATCAAATAGTCGTCAACGCATCGTATCCCCGGCGCAATGCGATTTCACGGTAGAGCGCCTCTGGACTGACACCTATTTCATGGGCCAGCGTCGACCAATGTCCTCTGGCGGGAAGGCTCCCATGCCAGGAAACCCACGCGTCAAGGCGGGCCGCGACTGTCTTGAGTGACAGGATCTCCGACTGCAGCCGCGCCTGCTGGACCTCGTGTGCGAGATGGCGCGCCCAAGCAATCGCCAACTCGGTGTCGCTCTCGATTCGGGTGAGCAGGCCGGCGCGTGGAATGGCCCAGGTCACGGCTGCTACCTCCGCCCGGGCCGCGCAATGGTAGGAGGCTGAATACAACGAGGCTTCGGCCAGGATGGAATTTGGGCCCGCGCGTTGAAGGATCAGGGCCGATCCGTTGTCCTGATGCCTGACCAGATGGACAACGCCCGAACGCACGACGTGAACGAACCGGACGGGATCACCCAGATGAAACACCGGTGCTCCCGCCGCGTACTCGATCTCGCGGCCTTCCAGACGGTCGAGCAGGGCAATTAGCGGCGGCGACATGATTTCAATCATGTAGCGTTGCTCGACGCTATGGCAAGCATGCTCCGCCAACGGAGCAATTGCCATGATACGCGCCCTCGCCCTCGCCACCTGCCTGATCCCCTCCGTGGCCTGCGCCCAGCAAGCCCCGACAGGTGGAATGGACCACAAGACTATGATGCAGCATATGCAGACAATGGGCGCGCAAGCCGCCGGTGCTTCGGTCCCGGCGGAACCGGGCCAAGGCGCGTTCGCGGCGATCCAGGAGATCGTAGCCATCCTCGAGGCTGATCCCGATACAGACTGGTCCAAAGTGGACATCGACGCCCTGCGCGCGCATCTCGTCGACATGAACGCGGTTACCTTGGCCGCCGATGTGAAGAGCGAGCCGGTCGCGGGCGGAACCCGCTTCCTGGTCACAGGTTCGGGAGCCGTTCGGGATTCGGTGCGCCGGATGGTGAAGGCCCATGCGGCGGCGATGAACGAGGTTGACGGTTGGCGTTTCGCGGCTTCCGATATCGACGATGGCGCATCCCTGACCGTGTGGCCGCCGGCGAAGGATGCCGCCAAACTGCGCGGCCTTGGGTTCTTTGGGCTCATGGCCCAGGGCATGCATCACCAGCAGCACCACCTGATGATCGCGCGCGGCGAAAACCCCCATCTCTGACACGGGATCGATCCCCCCGGTCGAAACGGTTTGCTGGAAAGGTCGCGTGCGCGAGGCCTGCAAACCGGATTTGACCGGACGGGCCCATCCCTGCAACAGGTAGCGCGGCAGAGAGTTCTGGATAGGCGACAGCGACCCACGCTCTACGGCTTTTCTCCATCACCTCACAAATTCGGTGAATTCGTGCATTGTCAGCCAATGAATTGGAACAAACTTCCACGCGTTCGGTATTAAGTATAGTATCCTTATCGACATTAGGGAGTTGAGAACGACGATGAACCACCTCACGGACGGCAACCCCGATCTGCCCGCGGAACATGGCGGCGCATTGTCGGTCGCCTCCGGCCTCGTTCTGGCCGATGGTGACGCGGCTGCGGTGCTGCGTGTGCAGCGGTCCCTCGTGCCGCCAACGCCACAGAGATGTGTCGGATTGGCCGCGGCGGTTTGAAAACGAAACAAAATCAACGTCTCTTGGCTTGTAGATAATGTCACTAGAATTTATCTATGATGACAGCCTGGTCGCGGCGAATTCCCAGAGCGCCAGGCGTTTTGGCGCCGATGGTTCCACACCGTCGCATGACAGAGAAATTTTGATTTCATGCTCACAAAAAAGGGCAAATACGGCCTCAAGGCGCTTGTTCACCTCGCGCAATTGCCGGCCGGCCAGCTCGCTTTCGTCAACGACATCGCGACTGGCAACAACATTCCGAAGAAATTCCTCGACGCTATCCTGGGCGAACTGCGCAATGCCGGCTTCGTCCAGAGCCGCAAGGGCAAGGATGGCGGCTATCGCCTGGCCCGGCCGGCCGACGAAATCAAGGTCGGCCACGTCGTGCGCGTCCTCGACGGGCCGCTGGCGCCGATCCCTTGCGCCAGCCGCACCCAGTACCAGCGCTGTGAAGACTGCAACGAGGCGACATGCCAAGTCCGACATCTGATGCTCGAGGTCCGGCAGGCGATCGCCGAGGTGCTCGATCAGCGAAGCCTCGCCGAAATGCGCGACATCGTCATCGACGACCTTCCGGTCGCGCGGGAGCCGGTCGCGAGCGGCATCGACGACCTTGCGGTCCGGGCGAAAATCCGGGCCTGACGCCGGCGCTTCGCACAAGGCTGTCCCGCGCATGACCGGGCGCACGAACTCCATCATCATTGTCGGCGGCGGCGCCAGCGGCGTCGTGCTAGCCGCGCATCTCTTGAAATCGCCCAATCCCGATCTGCGCGTCACGCTGATCGAGAAGCGCCCGCATTTCGGCCAGGGCATTGCCTATTCGACGCTGCTCTCGGCGCATGTTCTCAATGTCAGCGCGGCCGGCATGAGCGCCTATGCCGACGATCCCGGCAATTTCTGGCGGTGGCTGCAGGGGCATGGCCTGGTGGACCAGGAGCAGACGCCACAGACACCCTTCTACGCGCCGCGCAGCATCTATGCCCGCTATCTCGGTGAGCTGCTCGATGAACTCGAAGCGCGCGAACAGCCGACCGGGCGGCTGCGCCTCATCCACGAAGAGAGCCTGTCGATCACGCCTACCGCGTCAGGCGTCGAGGTGGCGCTCGCCAACGGCACCAGCGTCGTTGCCCATCTGGCCATACTCGCCACCGGCCATGAAGAGCAGCCGGCGCAAGGGCACGCGATCAGGATGGGCTCGGAGGCCGACACGGCGCTGCCCCCCCACAGTCGCGTCATGGTGCTGGGCACGGGTCTCAGCATGGTCGACGCATTCCTTTCCCTGGAGCAACGTGGCCATCGCGGCGACATCATCGCGGTGTCGCGGCGCGGCCTGCTGCCCTCGCCGCACCGCAAGGGCAATCCGATCAAGCTCGATGTCGCCGACATTCCGCTCGGCACCCAGCTTTCCTATTTCGTCGGCTGGTTCCGCGACCTGATCCGCGAGAACCAGAAGGCCGGCATCGACTGGCGCGACGTCGTCGACGGCCTGCGGCCGTTCAACCAGAAGATCTGGCAGAACTGGCCATCCTCGGCCAAGCGCCGCTTCGTCGAGCACACCAAGGCCTGGTGGGACATCCATCGCCATCGCATGGCACCGGAAGTCTACGCGCGCGTGACCGAGGCCGTGCAGTCCGGCCGCATCCGCCTGGTCGCCGGGCGTGTCGTCGGCATCACCACGGCTGGCGGGTTCACCGTGGAGGTCCAGTCGCGCCACACGCAGCGCCGCGAGACATTCGACGTCGCCCGCATCTATGATTGCTCAGGCATCGTCAGGGACATCTCGACCTCGTCGAACACCGTGGTGCGCTCGCTGGTCGATCGCGGCCTGGCACGGCCGGATCCGCTGCGCATCGGTCTCGATGTGTCAGCCAATTGCGAGATCATCGCCGGCGACGGTAGCGCCTCGGCCAAGATCCTGGCGGTCGGCCCGCTGACGCGCGGCACCTTCTTCGAGATGGACGCCATTCCCGACATCCGCGTCCAGTGCGCCCGGCTGAGCAAGCAGCTGCTGGGGTAGGGGCCTGAGCAAGCCATCATGCCTTCGTCATCCTAGGGCGGAGCGAACGCGAAGCGGAGCGCAGACCCTAGGATGACGAACGCGAGGAGGCCCTCGGCAAACCTCGAACGATTGCGCAACCGCGATCGCCGACAGCCGTCCCCTAGCGGCCGCATGCTCGAAACTCGGAATTTCATTCCCCGACTGGGCGGTTGATTGGTACGATCTATCTTCTTTCCGTCTGTAAAGGACTGGAAAAGAGGATACGCTGCCGCTCTGCCCCAAGGCGGTCGCTTGATCATGGAGCATCGATATGAGCGAGCACAAGATCGCCGCACCCGAGAGCGCGTCGTCCCGCCTGCGTCCGCCCTATAAGTCGGTTCTCGACCTGATCGGCCAGACGCCGGTGGTCGAGCTGACCAAGTTCGACACCGGCAAGTGCAGGCTGTTCATCAAGCTCGAGAGCCAGAACCCCGGCGGCTCGATCAAGGACCGCATCGCGCTGTCGATGATTGCCGCCGCCGAGAAGCAAGGCAAGCTCAGGCCCGGCGGCACCATTGTCGAGGCGACCGCCGGCAACACCGGCCTCGGCCTCGCCCAGGTCGGCATCCCCAAGGGCTATCGCATCGTGCTCGTCGTGCCGGACAAGATGTCGCGCGAGAAGATCCAGCATCTGCGCGCGCTCGGCGCCGAGGTGCGCATGACGCGCTCCGATGTCGGCAAGGGCCATGCCGAATATTACCAGGACATGGCCGAGAAGATCGCTGCCGAAATACCCGGCGCCTTCTATGCCAACCAGTTCGCCAATCCGGCCAACCCGCTGGCGCACGAGAGCACCACCGGCCCCGAAATCTTCGCCCAGCTCGACGGCGATGTCGACGCCGTGGTCGTCGGCGTTGGTTCCGGCGGCACGCTGACCGGGCTTGGCCGCTACTTCGCGAAAGTGTCGCCGAAGACCGAGATGGTGCTGGCCGATCCGGTCGGTTCGGTGCTGGCGCCGCTGATCAAGACCGGCAAGATGGAAGAGGCCGGCAGCTGGACCGTGGAAGGCATCGGCGAGGATTTCGTGCCGCCCAATGCCGACCTGTCGCTGGTCAAGAAGGCCTATTCCATATCGGACAAGCAGAGCATGCTGGCGGTCCGCGACCTCCTGTCGAAAGAAGGCATCCTCGCCGGCTCTTCGTCGGGCACGCTGTTGTCGGCCGCCTTGCGCTATTGCCGCGAACAGACCGTGCCAAAGCGCGTCGTCACCTTCGTCTGCGACAGCGGCAACAAATATCTGTCGAAGGTGTTCGACGATTTCTGGCTGGCCGAGCAAGGCCTGGCCGAGCACGAACAGCATGGCGACCTGCGCGACCTCGTCATGCGCTCGCACCGCACCGGCGACACCGTCTATGTCGGCCCCGACGAAAGCCTGCTCAACGCCTATGGCCGGATGCGCCGCTCCGATGTCTCGCAACTGCCGGTGCTCGAAAACGGCAAGCTCGTTGGCATCGTCGACGAAAGCGATATCCTGGCCAAGGTCGACGGTCCCTACGACGGCCGCTGGGAGCGTTTCAACGGCCCGGTGCGCACGGCGATGACCTCCAATCTGCACACGCTGCAGGCGAGCCAGACGCTGGATGCGCTGCTGCCGGTATTCGACCGCAACGAGGTCGCCATCATCTTCGATGGCGACGAGTTCGTCGGCCTGATAACCCGTATCGACCTGATCAACCATTTGAGGCGCGCACGATGACCAGCAACACACCTCCGGCGGGCCCATCATCGTCAGGCAAGAACCGCCTGGCCTTCTCGACGCGCACCATCCATGGCGGCCAGAGCCACGACCCGCTGACCGGTGCTGTGATGATGCCGATCTATGCCACCTCGACCTACGGCCAGCAGTCGCCCGGCGTGCACAAGGGTTTCGAATATGCCCGCAGCCAGAACCCGACCCGCTTTGCCTTCGAGCGCGCCGTGGCCGATCTCGAAAGCGGCTCGGCCGCCTTCGCCTTCGCGTCGGGCCTGGCGTCGATCGCCACCGTGCTCGAACTGCTCGATTCCGGCGCCCACATCGTCGCCACCGATGACATCTATGGCGGCTCCTTCCGGCTGATGGAGCGGGTGCGCAAACGCTCGGCCAATCTGCAGGTCAGCTTCGTCGACTTCACCGACCTTGCGGCGGTAGAGGCCGCGATCGGCCCGGAGACGAAACTGCTCTGGGTCGAGACACCGACCAACCCGTTGCTGCGCATCGTCGACCTCGAAGGCGTCGCCGCCCTTGCCAAACGCAAGGGCGTGCTCACGGTCGCCGACAACACTTTCTGCAGCCCCTACCTGCAGCGGCCGCTGGAGCTTGGCATCGATATCGTGGTCCACTCGACGACCAAATATCTCAACGGCCATTCCGACATGGTCGGCGGCGTCGCCGTGGTCGGCGACAACAAGGATCTGGCCGCCCAGCTGAAGTTCCTGCAGAACGCCATCGGCGCCATCTCTGGCCCGTTCGACAGCTTTCTCGCCCTGCGCGGCCTGAAGACGCTGGCGCTCAGGATGGAGCGTCATTCCGACAACGGGCTGAAGATCGCGCAGTGGCTGGAAGGCCGCAAGGACGTGCGCCGCGTCATCTATCCCGGCCTCGCCAGCCACCCGCAGCATGCCATCGCCGTCCAGCAGATGCATGCCTTCGGCGGCATGATATCAGCCGTGCTCGACCGCGACCTTGCCGGGACAAGACGCTTCCTCGAACGCACGCAGCTGTTCACGCTCGCCGAAAGCCTAGGCGGCGTGGAGAGCCTGATCGAGCATCCCGCGCTTATGACGCATGGCTCGATCCCGGCCGAGAAGCGGGCGGAGATCGGCATCTCCGATTCGCTGGTGCGGCTGTCGGCGGGGATCGAGGATGGCGATGATCTGATCGCCGACCTGGAGCAAGCGCTGGGGGGTTGAGGGTACGGTATCGCTCCCGCCGACAAGGGCAATCGCCGAAGCTGGCGCCGCCCCTCATTGCCCTGCCGGGCATTTCTCCCCGTATAGGGACGGGGAGAAAGTAGCTGGCCGCGGCCTCGCCGCTTTTCTTGCAACGCTTCCGATTGGCGAAAGCGTTGATGGCAGCACCCCTCTCCCCGTCCCTATACGGGGAGAGGATGCCGGCAGGCAGGTGAGGGGCGGCGCTGACATCTACCAATATAGATCGTCGCCACGCCCAATTGACCCCGAACCCCATTCGCCCGAGATGTAGCGCCATGGACACGCGCGAACCCCCAAAGCCCACCGAGCCCCTCACCTTCGCCGTGCTGGTGTTTCCCGGCTTTCCGATGATGGCGTTCAGCTCCGTCATCGAGCCGCTGCGCGCCGCCAATGTGCTGGCGAAGCGGCAGTGCTATCGCTGGATCATCGTCGGGGCGACCCAGGGTCCGGTCGAGGCCTCGAACGGCGTCGTCATCCAGCCGGGCTTCTATGCCGAGGATGCGCCGAAGGTCGATCGCATCGTCGTCTGCTCGGGTGGCGATGCCGATCACCTCGTCGCCGAGGACGCGGCGAGCTGGATCCGCCGCAGCCTGCGCAATGGCGCCCATATCGGCGCGGTGGCGGATGCCGCCTTCTTTCTCGCCCGCGCCGGCCTGCTCGACGGCCATGCCTGCACGCTGCACTGGACCAGCCAGGCCGCCTTCACCGAGGCGTTTCCCAACATCGAACTGCGGCGCGACCTCTACGTCATCGACCGCAAGCGCTTCACCTCGGCCGGCGGCGTCGGCAGCCTCGACATGATGCTGGAAATCATCACCAACGACTACGGCGCCGAGCTTGCCGCCGGTGTCGCCGAATGGTTCGTGCACAGCCCGCTGCGCTCCAGCGTCGATCGCAAGCTGATGCCGCTGCGGCTGCGCACCGGCGTCCAGAACGAGCTGGTGCTGTCGGCCATCGCCATCATGGAGGACGCGGTCGAGGAGCGGCTCGGCATGGCCGAACTGACGGCGCGGCTCGGCGTGTCCTCCGACAAGCTCGAACGCTCCTTCCGCTCCGAACTCGACATTTCGCCCAACGGCTACTACCGGCGGCTGCGGCTGAAGCGCGCCGCCGACCTTTTGGCGCATTCGACGCTGGCCGTGCGCGATGTCGCGCTGGCCTGCGGCTTTGCCTCGATGTCGAGCTTTGCCCGCGCTTTTCGCGAGGAGCATGGCCATCCGCCGAAGCTGGCGAGAAGGCACTAGGGACAGAACTCAATTGGCCGGTGCCGCCAACGGCTGAGATGGGTGGAAAGAGGTCACTTAGTTCTGGACGACAAATGTACCGTCCGTGTCTTGGTAAACGAACAACTCGGCGGCGTCGTGTTTTTGGCGGTCGATCGAGATCGCAACAAAGTCATTCCCGCCCAAGTGAAGAGTAATCTCTTGGTCGGTGGATGTAACGCGTTCGACATACGATCCGCTTGCTGCGTCACTTATGCGCAGCGCCACTTCTGTATAAACGGTAAGCCCGGTGCCGTCAGAGAAAAGAACAGTGATCCCAAACCCCGGTTCGCTCCTTTCAAGAGAGCGAATTGATTTACCGATCATTCTTTCTCCGAAGGTTTGCATAGCACTCTTCTCGATCTGTTGTCAGCCGATAACAGGATCGGTTGGCGGCAGGCGAATGTGGGCTCTGGCAATCATCCATTCGACTACTTCGACAGGCACTTCAGCCTGACACAAGGTGACGGTCATCTTCCCATCGACATCTGAGAGAAAGATCTCGCCGACTATGTGATTATCTTGGTCGACAAGCTCCAGATACATCCCATCACGTTGGACATCACTGCCAATCGTGGCTTCATAGTTCCGGCCGGCCAATTCAATCATGCCATCAATATCCGCGAATGACGCATGGCCCGCAATGGGTGGCTAGCAGTCGTTCACTCGCTAGCTTGTAGGCGTGACAGCGTAGACCACCGAGGTGCGGCATCTCGCACAACACACGCGGTTTTCCGCACAATGCTTCGGCCCCTCCTGCGCCATGGTCTGGGCTTGCAACCGACCCAAGGCCAGGCACCCATGAGCATCGTCGTATTCGACCCCGACAGCACCGAAGACGTGGACTTCAAGGACCGCATGCGCCACCCGGCGGCGGCCGATCCGGCCGGCGGCATGTGGCTGTCCGATACCGAGCCGTCCTTCATCGACGCGGATGCCTTGCGCAAGGGCCGGCTGGTCAAGCTGCGCGGCTGGATGCGCGAGGCGGGCTATGGCGGCGTCGTGCTGTTCGATCCCTACAACCAGCGCTACGCCACCGGCTCGCGCAACATGTTCGGCTATTTCCTGCGCAACTCGACCCGCTATTTCTTCATCCCGACCGTCGGCCCGATCGTGCTGTTCGAATATCCGCAGAGCTACCATGTCTCGATGGTGCTCGACACGATCGACGAGGCGCGTCCCTCCAAGCTGGTCTGGTCGTCGGTCTCCGGCCGCGACGACGAGACCGCCGGCCCCTTCGCCGACGAGATCGCCGAACTCTTGAAGCAGCATGGCGGCGGCTCGATGAAGCTCGGGCTCGACCGCTGCAGCCACCTGCAGGCGCTGGCCCTGGAAAAGCGCGGATGCGAGGTCAGGGATTGCCAGGGCGAGATCTTGGCGGTGCGCGCGGTGAAGACACCGGAAGAGGTCAAATGCCTGCAGGTGTCGATGGCGGGCGCCGAGGCCGCCGTCTATGCGGTGCGCGAGGCGATCAAGCCCGGTGTCTCCGAAAACGATTTGTTCGCCATCATGTATGGCGAGGTCATCCGCCAGGGCGGCGAGTTCATCGAGACGCGGCTGCTGACCTCCGGCCAGCGCACCAATCCATGGTTCAACGAAGCCAGCGGCCGCAAGATCCGGCCGGGCGAATTGCTGGCGCTCGATACCGACACGATCGGCTGCTACGGCTATTATTCCGATTTCTCGCGCACCTTCCGCTGCGGGCCGGGCAAGCCGACCGACTATCAGAAATCGCTCTACCGCATGGCGCACGACCAGGTTCAGCACAACATTTCGATCGTCAAACCCGGCATGGCGTTCCGAGAGATCGCCGAAAAGGCGTGGAAGATTCCGGACCGCTTCGTCGACCAGCGCTACACCTCGGTCATGCACGGCGTCGGCATGCATGGCGAGACGCCGTTCATCGCGCACGCCATGGATTACGAGACCTATGGCCGCGACGGCCATATCGTGCCAGGCATGGTGGTGAGCGTCGAAAGCTATATCGGCGAGAAGGGCGGCCGCGAGGGCGTCAAGCTGGAGGACGAGATCCTGATCACCGAGACGGGTACAGAGCTTCTGTCGCGCTTTCCCTATGAGGACGAGTTTCTTGCATGAAGGCTCCCATCTCCATCAAGCGCGGCACGGTGGCCGCTATCTTCATCGACCTGCAGGAGGAGCACCGGCAGGACAGGCGCTATCTGGTCGAGGGCTTTGCCGGCATCCTTGCCAACGTCCAGCGCCTGCAGGCGGCGGCGCGGCAGAACCATGTGCCGCTCTGTCACTGGGCCTACATCGTCGATCTCGACAGCCAGGACCGGCCGTTTCATCCGCTCGATGCCGATGGCAAGTCGGCCTTCTCCGACAAGAGCGATCCGCTGACGCAGATCTGCCATGAGGTGGCGCCCGTCGATGGCGAGGCGCTGCTGATCAAGGCCGAGGCCAGTGCATTCCGCGCCGGTCCGGCGGCCGACGGGCTCAAGGCGCGCGGCATCGAGTGGCTGGTTATATCAGGCGTGTGGACCGAGGCCTGCGTCGACGCGTCGGTCAAGGATGCGGTGGCTAGGGGCTTTCGCGTGCTGCTGGTCAAGGATGCCTGCGGCAGCGGCAGCGCGGCCATGCACCAGACCGGCATCCTCAACCTCGCCAACCGGCTCTATGGCGGCGCCGTCACCGACACCGACGGCGCCTGCCGGCTGCTGGCGGGCGAGACCGTCACCGCCTGGCAGGTCGAAGGCTCGGTGCCACTGCGCTTCACCTTCGACAACGCGGCCGCGCTTTACGCTGATCTATGACGGCCGAAAGCAAGGTCCGCGGCAAATACAAAACCCGGCTCGACCCCGCTCTGTGGGCCTATATCGACGCGGTCGATGCCTGGTACCCGCCCGAAATCACCGGCCTGCCGATCGACAGGCAGCGCGAAGTCTATGACAGCATGTGCCGGGCCTTCCACCAGGGCCGCCCGCCCGGGGTCAAGGCCAGCGACGGCCTGATCGCCTTGTCGAGCCACGACATCCCGATCCGTCACTACCAGCCCGCAGGCAGCCCAGCGCGCGCCATGGTGCTCTATTTCCATGGCGGCGGCTTCATCCTTGGCGGGCTCGACAGCCATGACGACATCTGCTCCGAGCTCTGCGCCGGTACCGGTTTCGACGTGCTGTCGGTCGACTACCGGCTGGCGCCCGAACATCGCCATCCCGCCGCCTTCGACGACGCGCTGGCCGCCTTCGAGTGGGCGGCGGCGACCACCAGCCTGCCGCTCGTGCTGTGCGGTGAAAGCGCCGGCGGCAACCTCGCCGCGGCGGTGGCGCAGGCGACACGCCATCATCCCCGCGCCGCGGTCGGCCAGGTGCTGATCTATCCCGAACTCGGCGGCGACGAGACCGCTGGTTCCTACGTCGAGCATGCGGAAGCACCGCTGCTGTCCGTCGGCGACATCGCCTTCTACCGCGACATCCGCTCAGCCAGGCGGCAGTCGCCCGACGATCCGACCTTCTCGCCGTTGCGCGACACCGATTTCTCCGGCCTGCCGCCAACGGTGATCGTCACGGTCGAGTGCGACCCGCTGTCGTCGGATGGCGAGACCTATCGCGACCGCATCCTGGCTGCCGGCGGCAAGGCGTGGTGGCACGAGCAACCCCGCCTCGTGCACAGCTTCCTGCGCGCCCGCACCACGGTGCCGGCCGCGGCGGCGGCATTTGCGCGGATCGTGGCGGCGGTCGCGGCGCTGGGTAAGGGTGAGTGGCCTTATTGAGGGTCAACGATGGAGCGCCAATCTCCCTCCTTGAGGGGGAGATGCCCGGCAGGGCAGAGGGGGGCGTGACGGATTGCCGACCTTCGATCCCCTGATCAGCCGAAATCCGTTTGAGACCGCAGCCGGAATTGGCTGAGAGGTCGGCGGGACAGCGCCCCCCTCTGTCCTGCCTGACATCTCCCCCCCAATGGGGGGGAGATTGGCTGTCGCTTCCGCCTTCGCTATTTCCCGGCATTTGTCAGCTCACTCCTCCCCTGCGGAGCACCGCACAAGAACTGCGGAAAACCGAACACTCCGCTGCGGCACCCCGCCCTATCATCGCCTCCGGCAATGGCGCCCCGGCGGTCGCGTCCGCCCTTGCATCCGGCCGGAGCGCCCAACAAGAGGGAACGACGATGAAGTTCATGCTGACCGACCGGAAACTGCACCCGAAAGCCCAACCCGTCGCCGACGATTTCAGGAAGGGTGGCATCAGCCGCCGCGAATATCTCGCTCTGATGGCCGGCCTCGGCGTCAGCGCCGCCGGCGCGCTGGCGCTGGGCGGGCTCGGCGCCACCCCTGCCCGCGCCGCCGAGCCCAAGCGCGGCGGCACCTTGCGCGTCGCCATGAACGTCAAGGGCTTCAAGGACCCGCGCACCTTCGACGGCGTCGAGATGTCCAATGTCGCCCGCCACTGCAACGAATATCTGGTGCGCTGGAACACCGACTTCTCCTTCGAGCCCTGGCTGCTCGAAAGCTGGGAAGCCAGCGACGACGCCAAGACCCTCACGCTGCATGTGCGCAAGGGCATCTCCTGGTCGAACGGCGATGCCTTCAACGCCGACGATGTCGTCCACAACCTCACCCGCTGGTGCGAGGCCGGCGTCGCCGGCAATTCGGTCGCCGCGCGCATGGGCGCGCTGGTCAACGCCGACACCAAGAAGGTGGTCGATGGCGGCATCCAGAAGGTCGACGACTTCACCATCAAGCTCAACCTGCCCAAACCCGATATTTCGCTGATCGCCGGCATGGCCGACTATCCGGCGCTGATCATGCACCGCTCCTACGACGGCGAGGCTGATCCGAAGAAGGCGCTGGCCATCACCACCGGCCCCTGCGAGCTGGTCAGCTGGGACGCCGAGACCGGCGCCGAGGTGAAGCGCAAGGACAAACCGTGGTGGAAGGGCGAATTCTGGCTCGACGGCATCAAATGGGTCGATTACGGCTCAGACCCCAACGCCATGCTGTCGGCCTTCGAATCCGGCGAGATCGACACCGACCACGAAACCGCCTCCGATGCCGTCTCGCAGACCGACAAGATGGGGCTGATCAATTCCGAGATCGCCACCGGCTCCACCATCGTCGCCCGCTTCAATGTCGGCAACGCGCCCTATGACGACGTCAAGGTGCGCCGCGCCGCCCAGCTCGCCGTCGACAATGCCGCCGTGCTGAAGCTCGGCCTCGACGGCCGCGGCAAGCCCGCCGACAACCACCATGTCGGCCCCATGCACCCCGAATATGCCGATATCGGCCCGGCCAGGCGCGACGTGGACGCGTCGAAGAAACTGCTTGCCGAGGCCGGCAAGGCCGACCACGAATTCGACCTCATCTCCGTCGATGTCGAATGGCAGAAGAGCACCGGCGACGCCATTGCCGCGCAGATGCGCGAGGCCGGCCTGAAGATCAAGCGCACCGTGCTGCCGGCCGCCACCTTCTGGAACGACTGGAGCAAGTACCCCTTCTCCTGCACCGAATGGCTCGGCCGTCCGCTCGGCGTCCAGGTGCTGGCGCTCGCCTACAAGTCGGGCGCCGCCTGGAACGAGAGCGCCTACGCCAACAAGGAGTTCGACGAACTGCTCGACAAGGCGCTGGCCATGCCCGACGCCAAGGCGCGCAAGGAGATCATGGCCAAGATCGAACAGAATTTGCGCGACTCCGGCATCATCATCCAACCCTACTGGCGCTCGGTCTTCCGCACCTACCGCAAGGGCGTCGAAGGCTGCGAACAGCACCAGGCGCTCGAGCAGCATTTCGAGAAGGTGTGGATCGAGAGCTGAGTGCGATCTTTCCTTCTCCCCTTGTGGGAGAAGGTGGATCGGCGCGCAGCGCCGAGACGGATGAGGGGTGTTGGACGGAATGAGGCGTCGGTGTTCCCTGGAACACCCCTCATCCGTCACCTTCGGCGACACCTTCTCCCCACCAGGGGCAGGGCAATCGCATATAGGAGAGGGCGGGGCTTTCGCTCTACGATTTACCCCCACCCCTAACCCTCCCCACAAGGGGGAGGGAGACTTCCGTTGGCGCTGACATCGGCGGATTGCCGACGTTTTGACGCCAAGTAAGAGCGCGCGGCAGCATTCCCTCCCCCTTGTGGGGAGGGTTAGGGTGGGGGTCCTTCTTCGCAAGAATCCATATGCGACCGCCCTGCCACCAGGGGGAGCGTCCCTGCCCCCGCTCACCGCCCGGGCTTCAACAAGGTCCAGATCCAGCCGATGAAGGTCAGCACCAGGAACGGATAGCCGGCGGCGGGCAGGGGCGACGAGGTCGGCAGCAGGGGCGCGCCCCACAGGATCATGCAAGCCGAGACGACAAACAGAAGGGCGGCGGCGAGCGCGGTGAGCCGCATCCACAAGGCGAAGGTTTTCGGCGCGCTGACCATGACCAGCGCCGCCGCCCACAGCGAGATGCCGCCGACATAGGAGGGAACGCTGGCCTCGAGCCCCGCCGCATTGCCGGCGAGCAGCAGGCTTTCGCCGGCGAGGAAGGTCAGGAACCCGGCAGCCACGCAATCATTGCCCAGCCGCTGGTACTTCATCGTCAGCAGCGCGGTCGCCACCACCAGCGCCACGCCGTCGATCGTCCACAGCGTTTCGCGCAGCGCGTCGCTGCCCACGAAGGTGCCGGCAAGCCCGAAAGCGCCACCGATGGCTAGGCCGATGGCGGCGACAATGTCCAGAGGATTGGAACGCATGTGAATCCCCCCAAGCCGGAGCGAAGCATACTCCTGGGCGGGGCGTTCTCAAAGCCGGTGTTGAAAGGCGGCGCGAGGCGGCAAGCGGCGGAGGGTCGCCTCGGGCGATCCGCCCTCCCGGGCCGATCCGGCAACTCAAGGGTGCGGGGAAATGGCCGGCGCGAATGCCGGTGAGGGCAGTTGCCTGAGCCCGCGCCGGCCACTGGCGAACTGATTAAGGTCCGCCGCGCGACTTTTCTACCGCTCGGCTGCCGCATGATCAACCAACTCAGGGTTGGGTGCTGACCGACCTGGAAGAGTTGAAGAAGGCGCTGTCCCGCGACAGCAACCAAAAAGCCCGCCCCGGCAGGGCAGGCTTTGAAGCGCACTATCCGCAGGGTTGCGACACTGGACACGCTATGGCCGTGACGGCCGAAAGCTTCTCGCGCCTGTTCAGCGTCGGCTTTGCATAGATCTTTTTCATGGATGTTCCCCTAGCCCCCAATGGCCGGGGTTCAATGGCGCAGGTATGCGGGCGATGTCAATGCGGGGTGGGCGCGGTACTTCGTGTGGCAATGCCGATGTCGAACCCGCAGCTCGCCTTGAACAGGCTCCGGCCGAGGCAGCCGATGGCAAAAACGCAATGAGCAGAAACACCGGCCCGCGCGCGGTATCGGACGAAAGCGCCCTGATCGCCGGCACGCCGGCAACGGTCGCGCCGACAAGGCAGCCCGTCTGTACCCGTAACCCCTCCAGCACTGTGCTATAATGTGCCAATAGTAACTGTTTCAAAAGGGGGGTAAAGATGCCAACAATCGAATCCGACCGTTTCCAAGCTCGTTCGGCGAATGGGAATATCTATACAGTGATCGAGCATCAGAATATTATCGAGATGCGTATGCTTGATGGCACTACGCAGAGAGCCAAGGGCACTCGCTCTCTCTATCTTTCGAACGGTCAATCTGTGAATCATATTGACGAAAATACGTTTCAGATCGTTGAAACGGACGAAATCATTCGTCGCGTTGAATAGTGTCGTGAAAGAGTTTGCCTCAGAGATTTATGCCGCCGTTCGCTCCGGACGCCTTGCCGAACCATTTGACGCGGCGGCGGTTGAGGTTGCCTGTCCCGGGTGGGCAGCGCGCACTTACCATGTGTTCCTGCCAAAGCATGCGATCGGCAATGGTGCGACCACCGAACTATTCGTGAGAATTGCGCCGGGAAAATACCGGATACTACCGCTCGCATAGCGCCGAGTGGCGATAGGCCCTTTAAGAGCTGACCAAAGCTGTTATAGCGGGTATTCCAACAAAAATTGCCGATATTAAAGTTATTAGCGCGATTAAGCACATAATGGCGACAGCCACCTTACGATTGACCAGACTTAATCGAATTACATCTCTAGTACAATCATATTTCGGCTTAGCTATCTTATTGCTTATCCACCACACCACGATAAATACAAGCGGTATGAGGCACACGTAAGCTTGCTGCTTCATGAAATTCGCTATCGACGTCATCCATAGTACGGGGCGAACGCCTAGATCGGCGAATCCTGATATAAAATTTACAAGAGTTAGCAAAATTGCGGAAACAGTGAATAGCACGGTTCGGAACTCGTCAGACGATTGCTTCTGCCTTGTAGCCAGGAGCTCAATATAGTTTTTTGTAGCAGTTATTGACTCCTTTGCGGCATCGTCGTTAAAATAAGGTAGATTGAGCGGTTTTTTTTATTTGCTCTGCTCTAATTTCCGCAACCTTCTTAAAAGATTGAAGGTAGGCCAAAATACCTAATACACGCACGTGCTCAATTGGGTCGGATCTTCGCTTAATATTTATTATATGAAAGTAAAGTGAATATATAACTCCGTTGCACCATTGCAGGTTATCCGCTTGCGACCTGTGAGTGGTTATTATCGTGTCTGCATCCGGCCCATGATGTTGATGTTGATGGCTAATGTCACGAACAAAAAAATACAGCTGATCTGCGACTGATTGCTCCAGGTCAACATGCCGATCTTGCTCGTAGTCAACTGAATTTCGGGCAAATTCGTTATCTGACCATGCCAGTTTGCTGATAGATATCATGCCATTTCGTCGCAGTACGAAATCGGCAGAAATATCGCAATTCGAAGCCAGAAGATCGTGAGCGGATAGATAAGAAGATTGTGCGCCATCGTCTTGATCTAGAAATGTGGTGTTCCTCATTTGCGTCAGCAAGTGTTTTATCCCACCAGAGACCGCATAACTTCCTTCGCAGAAACGGCGAAATACGTACAGCTTGCCGATTAAGTAAGCATCTGCAGAACCAGGTCCGCGTCGGGAACGGCCACACAGGTAGAAATTGAATTCACCGGAAACGCTCAATAATGCAGAAAGAAAGCGGTCAAATAGAACGTCGCTTAAATTCCTAGTTTGGACGGCTAGAGCATATTGATGAGATACAGTGGAAAAATTTGCGTAGTCTGCCTCGCTTGGATAGCGCGACTCTCCGATCAATTTAAACGAAAGACGGCCATTAACAGTCGGCACCCAGCCCCTATATGACATGTTTGCTTGCGGAGCTAAAATACGTGATCGATCACGTCATTTCTTATTTTTCCGTTGGTCTCGATTCTGTTGTGCTTCTTATTATAGACGATGCCAGCTCTGACGCGCCCGTCGGGCACGTCAGAACGCCGAACTTCGGCCTTCCCGGAAATTGCAGCATACATGGAAGGATAGCGGGCGCGTGACTTCTCGTACTCTACTCGGTCATATCTCATCAAGCGATACGCAAGCCTGAAGATGGCGAGCGAAAGCCCTCCAAGCCCCAAGGCAGCGGCCATCTGGACGTATGCCATGACTATCCTCCGGCTGATTCGTGAGAGGCATAATATCTTATTTTCTGCTTGACAGGTATTGAAATCGGAGTCCTCGAACCGATTCGTAATGAATAACGTCCTTAACTTCATCCCTTTGAAGGTTTTTCTCTTTTGAAGCCGAGCCTTACCGATCTGTTCGGCAGGCCATCAAAGGCTTCTTGTCTGATGCAGCTCGTGAGCGGCTTCTTCGGACGACAGTTGGCAGTTGTCGAACCATATCGACAATCCTCCACCGCGCAGCTCCAACGCCGCGCTGGCGGGGGGCCCGCTGCCTGCGGCAGCTCCCACCCGGACTTGCGCTCGCATCGACCCACCGGGTCGATGCGTCCGGCCAAGGGCCGGACCGCTTAGTCCCCCATCTTCAGCGCCTGGATAAACGCCTCCTGCGGGATATCCACCTTGCCGAACTGACGCATCCGCTTCTTGCCTTCTTTCTGCTTGTCCAGCAGCTTGCGCTTGCGCGAGACGTCGCCGCCGTAGCATTTGGCGGTGACATCCTTGCGCAGCGCCGAGATGGTTTCGCGGGCGATGACCTTGCCGCCGATCGCGGCCTGGATCGGGATCTTGAACAGATGGTGCGGGATCAGCTCCTTCAGCTTCTCGCACATCTGCCTTCCGCGCTTTTCCGCCGCCGTGCGGTGCACCAGCATCGATAGCGCGTCGACCGGCTCCTCGTTGACCAGGATCGACATCTTCACCAGGTCGCCTTCCCTATAGTCGGTCAGGTGATAGTCGAAGGAGGCATAGCCCTTGGAGATCGACTTCAGCCGGTCGTAGAAGTCGAACACGACTTCGTTGAGCGGCAGATCGTAGGTCAGCATGGCGCGCTTGCCGACATAGGACAGGTCGGCCTGGATGCCGCGCCGGTCCTGGCAAAGTTTCAATATGCCGCCGAGATAGTCGTCGGGGGTCAGGATCGTGGCGCGGATCCACGGTTCCTCGATCGCCGAGATCTTCACCACGTCGGGCATGTCGGCCGGGTTGTGCAGTTCCTTGACCGAGCCATCGGTGAGCAGCAGCCGGTAGACGACCGAGGGCGCGGTGGCGATCAGGTCGAGGTTGAACTCGCGCTCCAGCCGCTCCTGGATGATTTCCAGATGCAAGAGGCCAAGGAAGCCGCAGCGATAGCCGAAGCCGAGCGCCGCGCTCGTTTCCATTTCATAAGAGAAGGAAGCGTCGTTGAGGCGCAGCTTGCCGACGGCGGCGCGCAGATCCTCGAAATCGGCGGCGTCGACCGGGAACAGGCCGCAGAACACCACCGGCTGCGCCGGCTTGAAGCCGGGCAGGGCCTTGGCGGTCGGGCGCCGGTCCTCGGTGATGGTGTCGCCGACGCGGGTGTCGGCCACTTCCTTGATCGAGCCGGTGAAGAAACCGAATTCGCCGGGGCCGAGTTCGTCGACATTGATGCGGGCGGGCGTGAACACGCCGGTGCGCTCGACCAGGTATTTGGCGCCGGTGCCCATCATGCGGATGGTCTGGCCCTTCTTCAGCACGCCATCGATGATGCGCACCAGCACGATGACGCCGAGATAGGCGTCGTACCAGCTGTCGACCAGCATCGCCTTCAACGGCGCGGTCGCGTCGCCTTCGCGCGGCGGCGGCAATTGATGGACGATCGCTTCCAGCACGTCGGGAATGCCAAGCCCGGTCTTGGCCGAGATCAGCACGGCGTTGGAGGCGTCGATGCCGATCACCTCCTCGACCTGCTCGCGGATGCGCTCGGGCTCGGCCGCCGGCAGGTCGACCTTGTTCAGCACCACGACGATCTCGTGGTTGTTGTCGATCGCCTGGTAGACATTGGCCAGCGTCTGCGCCTCGACGCCCTGGCTCGCGTCGACGACCAGCAGCGAGCCCTCGCAGGCGGCGAGCGAGCGTGACACTTCATAGGCGAAGTCGACGTGGCCGGGCGTGTCGATGAGGTTGAGGATATAGTCCTCGCCATTGTTGGCGTGGTACTTCAGCCGCACCGTCTGCGCCTTGATGGTGATGCCGCGCTCGCGCTCGATGTCCATCGAGTCCAGCACCTGCTCCTTCATGTCGCGCAGCTCCAGCCCGCCGGTGGACTGGATCAGCCGGTCGGCAAGCGTGGATTTGCCATGGTCGATATGGGCGACGATGGAGAAATTTCGGATGTGGTCGAGGGGCGTGCTCATGTCGCGCGCTTTAGCAGGGGCAGGTTGCTGCGGCAAGCGGCACAGCCGCTACCTGGGCAAGCGGCACAGCCGCTGCCAGGGCAGGCGGCGCTACCGCTACCGGGGCAAGCGGCACGGCCGCAGCCTGGGCAACCGGCGCTGCCCGCTGCCAGGGCAGGCCGCGCGGGCTCGTGTCGACTTGCCCCGCGGCTTTCTCGGAAAATCGATAAATTTTAACCAAGTGCGTTAGAGCATAATTTGTGATCGGCATGTTAGCAGGAGAGAATACTTCTTGTGAGGATCAAGGCATGCGGGGGCTTTCAGGCAGGTTTATCGAGTCGCGGAGCGGCTCGCTGGCGCCAATACTCATTCTCAGCATGATCCCGCTGCTCACCGCAGTCGGTTTCTCGGTCGACTACACGTCGGCGGTCCAGACCAGGTCGAACATGCAGGCGGCGCTCGATGCCGGGATACTGGCGATCACCACCATGCCGACGACCTCGACGCTGCCGCAGCGCCAGGTGTCGCTGCAGGATGCCTTCACCGCCAACGGCGGAGAGGGAACCGCGACGCTTGGCAGTTTCGTGGTCAGCGCCAACGGCACCGCCACCGCGCAGGCCACGGCAAGCTACTCCATGCCGACCGTTTTCATGAAGATCGCAAGGATCGACAGCGTACCGGTCGCCGTCGCGGCGTCGGTGACCAAGACGCCGGCGCTGGTGCAGACCACCTTCAAGGTCACCAAGGTGTCGGGCTACTGGGGCAAGACGATGACGCTCTACGGCACGCAATTCGGAGCGACCGCGGCCAAGCCGCTGATGACGATCACCTACGCCTATAACGGCTTCGGCGATCCGAAAGGCTACGGCACCACCACCGTCAACACCATCACCAACAATGGCGGCGCCGACATCAGCACGACCGTCCAGAAGCAGGTTTGCACAACCACCAAGGTGAGCAGCTTCAAAAACGCACCAGCCGGGTCCATCCAGCAGACCAGCGGCAGCAACAAGTACCTGACCACCTGCGTCGATACATTCTATCCGGCCGACGGTGCCGGCGCGGTGATCGACGTCAGCCAGATGAACGCCCTCTACCTGCAGATGGACGTGCCATCGGGCAACCCGAAGGTCCTGAAGTCGAACGATCCGGCCACCTCCAACCGGCTCTATATCGGCACGAGCACGAGCGACATGCCCGAGGTCGCGACCGGCCAGACCGTCGACATCTTCACCGCCGTGCCCTGTGGCGTCCCGAGCTACCAGGCCTGGGAAGACGGCGGCAACGCGGTGCCGGCGGCGGTCTCCAATGCCGACTTCTTCTACAACGTGAACGGCAAGTGCGACTTCAACCAGCGGCCTTCGGATACGGTGCTGACGCAGTAAGCGAGAAGCAGCCGATCTCCCCCCTTGCGGGGGAGATGGCCGGCAGGCCGGAGGGGGGCGCTGTCCCGCCGGCCTTGCCAGGGCGGTGGACGAGCGATGCCCAGGGATGAGGGGTGCTGGACGGAGCACAACGGCTGGCTAATCCGACGCCATGCCGCATCAACCCGTTCCCCCCGCCAAACGTAGCTTTGCCCGTTCGCTCCGGCGTGAAATGACGGAAGCGGAAAACAAGCTGTGGCATGAACTGCGTGATCGCAGGCTCGACCGGACAAAATTTCGGCGCCAGATTCCCTTCGGAAAATACATTGCCGATTTCGTTTGCCTCGAAGCTGGGCTGATCATCGAGATTGATGGCAGCCAGCATGCGGAGTCCGAGTCCGATCGGATCCGCAAGGCTGGACTGGAGGCGAGGGGCTTTCGCGTTCTGCGGTTTTGGAACGATGATGTCCTGAAAGACTTGAACGCCGTCTGCGACACGATCATCGCCTATGTACGGGATACAAATCTGCAGTCCTGGCGATAGGGGCGCCCTTGCCTTCTCCCCTTGTGGGAGAAGGTGGATTGGCGCGCAGCGCCAAGACGGATGAGGGGTGCTGGAAGGAATGAGGCGTTGGCGTTCCCTGGAACACCCCTCATCCGTCGCCTTCGGCGACACCTTCTCCCACAGGGGGAGAAGGGAAGGCGACGATCACAAACCGGTGAGCGCTGTAACGAACTCCGTGGCGACGACGAAGTGGGGACATGACCGGCGCATCCAGGCGCCGCCCACGGAGCCAGCCAATGTCGGGATATCAAGCCAAACGCAGCAAGCTTACCCTATTGTTGGGCGTGGCAGCGCTCGCCGCATCGCTCGGTGCCGCCGCCGCCCAGCCGCTCACCGTGGTCGAGCTGTTCACCAGCCAGGGCTGCTCGTCCTGCCCGCCGGCCAATGCCAATCTGATCAAGGTCAAGGACCAGCCCGGCGTGCTGGCGCTGTCCTTCAACGTCACCTACTGGGATTACCTCGGCTGGAAGGACACGTTCGGCAAGCAGGAATTCACCCAGCGCCAGGTGAGCTACGAGCCATCGCTCGGCCATGACGGACCGTTCACCCCACAAGTGGTGGTCAACGGTCATGCCGATGCCGTCGGCGCCGCGCCCGGCGAAATCCAGCATCTGATCTCGAGCGCCGGCCGCGCCAAGGGCCCATCGCTGTCGCTCGACGGCGGCAAGATCAGCATCGGCGCCGGCTCGGCGCCGGGCGGCAAGGCCGATGTCTGGCTGGTGCGCTACACCAAGGGCGTCCTCCAGGTGCCGGTGGCGCGCGGCGAAAACACCGGCCGCACCTTGCCGCATGCCAATGTCGTCCATTCGCTGAAGAAGCTCGGCAGCTGGACCGGCGACGCCACGGCGCTGAACCTGCCGGCGGCATCGGATGGCCTCAGCACCGCGGTGCTCGTCCAGTCGCCCGGCGGCGGGCCGATTCTGGCCGCCGCCACCAACTAGAAATCACGCTTCGACAAGAGATTTGCGCAAACGCCGCATGAGCGGCGCCGCAAGCACCCGGCCGCCTGGAAGGCGCGCCATCAACCCACCAGGAGACCATCATGACCGTTCTTTCCCGTCTGACGCTGCCGGCGCTCGCTTTCGCTCTGTGCTCGACGGCGCTGTTTGCCGGCGGCATCGCCCGCGCCGACGACGCCACCGATGCGATGAAGCCGGCGAACGCCATGGCGACCGATGCGATGAAGCCCGCCACTGACGCCATGAAGCCAGCCACCGACGCCATGAAGCCCGCCGATCCGATGGCCACAAACGCGATGGCGCCGGCCGCTGACGCCATGAAACCGGCCACCGACGCCATGAAGCCTGCGGCTGATGCGATGAAGCCGGCGGCTGACGCGATGGCCCCGGCCAACTGAGATTGGTCCGTGGCCGGCTGTCCCTGGCGGGCTCCCTGTCCAGCCGGGGACAGTCCCTTCCGGCCCAGGCCGGCAACTCCGGACCGACTGACTTGCGCACGTGAAATTGAGGCGTCGGCCGCAACTCGCCTGTCGCACAATCCTATCTCATCCAATAGACTCCACACGATGGACGTCACAGGAGTTCAGCCATGACCGACATACAACAACCAGCCGTCAGACAGTCGTCGAACTTTTTCAAAGGCGCGCTCGCCGCGCTCGTGCTGGCCGCAGCTGGCGCCGCCTTCTGGCAGTCGCCGGCGATCTCCGCCGAGGACGCGGTGGTCATCCCGCCGCCGGCGATGGACGAGAAGGCAGCCCCGGGCAGCGAAAAGGCGATCTTCGCCGGCGGCTGCTTCTGGGGCGTGCAGGGCGTCTTCCAGCACGTCAAGGGCGTCAGCAAGGCTGTTTCCGGCTACACCGGCGGAGCCAAGGACACCGCCGTCTACGAGACGGTCGGCAGCGGCCGCACCGGGCATGCCGAATCCGTCGAGATCACCTACGACCCGTCTGTCGTCACCTATGGCCAGCTATTGCAGGTCTATTTCTCGGTCGCCCACAATCCGACCCAGCTGAACTACCAGGGCCCCGACAGCGGCACCCAGTACCGTTCGACGATCTTTGCCGAGAACGACGCGCAGAAGAAGATTGCGCAGGGCTACATCGCCCAGCTCGACCAGGCCAAGGTGTTCCCGAAGCCGATCGTCACCACGCTGGAGACCGGCAAGACCTTCTATCCGGCCGAGGATTACCATCAGGATTTCCTGACCCTGAACCCGACCTATCCCTACATCGTCTACAACGACCTGCCCAAGGTGGCGAACCTGAAGCAGCTCTTCCCCAAGCTCTATAGCGAGAAGCCGGTGCTGGTGCTGTCGGCCAGCAACTGAAAGTTTGCGCGGGGAGCCAAAGCTCCCCGCGCCCCCGGAACCAATCTGCATCCGACCAGCCCCAACCCACTATTTGACTGATGCCGATTGGTCCTTGGCCTGGTGCGGGTACGCTTGGGATCGTCACGCACCAGAGCTGAAGCATTCCTGTTCAGTCGCCCATCTTCATTGCCTCGCACGACACGTTCGGGTTCATGTCGGCGAAGGTGCCGGTCGGGTTCTTCTTCCAGGCCCAGACATGCAGTTCATAGAACGGGCCGAGGCCGTAGCGGTTGGGGGCGCTGTTGAAGTTGAACAGCTGCCCTTCCAGCGATGCCGGGCCTTTCGAGGTGATGTATTCGACCGCCACGAGCTTGAGCTTTCCGTCGGCCATCGGCTCGTACATGACAGCCTCGGGTTTGGCGAGCTCGACCGCATCGTCCTTGAGATAGCCGGCGTTGACATAGTGGATGCCCATGGCGCCGCCGGTGATGCCGCTGGCGCAAGGGATCGGGGCGTAGCCCTCGGCCGTGGCCGCCGCCACGGTCTCGAAGCGGCCGTTGGCGGTACGCACCTTCGCATCCAGCGTGCCGCTGTCACCGGCATTGGCGGCCGTCGCCGCGATCGACAGGATCGACAGGTTGATGAGGTGCTTGGTCCACAGATGGATGTTCATGTTCTCTCCTCGTTGTTGATGGCGCAGGGAAGCGGCCAGCCGCCGCGGCCGCGAAGCCGGACCTGGGCTGCACGCGTCAGCGGCCCGATCGGGTGAAGTCCCAGTATTGCGGCAGCTCCTCGAGCTCCGGCAGGCCGATGTCGCGCCTCAGATAGTCGTCCTGCGGAGGCAGCCGGCGCCGGTTCTTGCGCAATGATGCGAACAGCAGCGAGGCACCCCGCCGGAGAGCCCGGCCCAGTAACGGGCCTCGTCCGACTGGTCTCGAAGCCGCCAACACCTCGCCGGACGGAACGTCAGACAAGCCGCCATCGCCGCGAAGGGCCGTTTGATGTCCATGGAGGGGATCAACGATAAAAGTAGGGGTCAAGGACCCGCACCTCCGTGATCTTGTCGACTGGCAGCGAGTTCTTCTGGGCGGTGCTGCGGATGGCTTCGGGCGAAGGCCCATCGTAGATGCAGAAACTGTGCTTCTTGTCGGGCGTCACGAAGGACTGCACCCAGGTCACTCCCTTCTCGGCATTGCGCGTGATGACGCCATTCATCGCATCGACGCCGGCATCGTTGATCGGCACGACGAGGCCATCCGGAAATGTGCGTTCAACCAGGTAACGGGGCATGAGTCGGTCTCCTTTTCCAGTGATTCACGCTCGATCCGAGCGCGGCCGGACAAAGATCACGCCCGTCAACGGCGCGCATCGGAGCCTTTCCCCATGTTTGGCGGGACGATTCCCCATGTTTGCAACGTTTGGTGTCGGGAGCCACAAAGCGGATACCGAGCCGGGCTACCCTGGCGGACAGACTGTGAGGCCACCGGCCTCGACCTGTGAGAGGGTGATGATGCTTCTGGAACGGCAGACACAGCTGGAGCACCTGGACAGCCTTTTGGCGGAGGCGGCGCGCGGCCACGGTCGCGTGGTGGCGTTGACCGGCGAGGCCGGCGCCGGCAAGACAACGCTTGTCGAAGCCTTCATCGGCGCGGTTGCCAGGGGCACGCGCCTGTTCCGCAGCGCCTGCGAGGATCTGTCGATACCCGATACGCTGGGGCCGCTCTACGATCTCGCCCGCGAGGCGCGATGGGCGCTGCCGCAGGCGATCGACGTCCGGCAGGGACAAAGGCTGCCGCTGTTCTCCGACGCGCTCGACGTCTTCGAGACGGAGGCGCAGCCAACCCTGCTGGTCATCGAGGATCTCCATTGGGCGGACGACGCAACCCTCGATTTCGTGCGGTTTCTCGGTCGGCGCATTTCAAACACCCACATTCTTCTGCTGCTGACGGCACGCACCGACCGCAGCGAGGGACAGATGCGCGTGCGCCGCGCGCTCGGCGAAATTCCGGCCAGCAGCGTCGCACGCATCGATGTGCCGCTCCTGAGCGAGGCGGCGGTCCAGTCGCTCGCCGGCGCCGCCGGCCGCGATGGCGATGCCATCTACCGGGCCACGGCCGGCAACGCCTTTTTCGTCACCGAACTGTTGAGCGCGGAAGATGAAACCACCCTGCCGGCCAGCGTGCGCGACGCCGTTGTCGCCCGCGCCGAACGCCTGTCCGCCGGCGCCCGCTCGATGCTCGACGCGGTGTCGGTATTCCCAAGGCGCGCCGACGCCTGGGCCTTGCAGGGCCTGTGCGGCGTGGCCAGTGCTGGCCAGCTGGCGGAGTGCGTCTCGAACGGCCTGCTCGAGGATCTCGGCGACGGCTACGCGTTCCGGCACGAGATCGCCCGCCGCGCCATCGAGATGATGCTGTCGACGAGCCACAGGAGACAGTTCAACCAGCGCGCGCTGTCGGCACTGCTCGAAAACGGCGACGTTGCCACCGCCCGGCTGGTGCATCACGCCGTCGAGGCACACAATCTGGACGCGGTGCGCGAACTGGCGCCGATCGCCGCGCGGGAGGCCTCCCGCGTCGGCGCGCATCGCGACGCCGCCGGCTACTATGAGGTCGCCTTGCGCCAGGCCGACAGCCTGCCGATGGCCGAGTGCGCGGATCTGTACGAGCGCTACGCCTTCGAACTCCACCTGATCGGGCAGATCGACGAGGCTGTCGCCGCGCAGGAACAGGCGCGCGCGCTGCAGCGTGCCATGGGCGACACGCTGAAAGAGGGAGACAGCCTCAGATGCCTGTCGCGCTTCGCCTACCTGCTGGGCGACCGCACGTCCGCGGATGCCTTCGGAGCGCAGGCGGTTGCACTGCTGGAGACCGTGCCGGCCAGCGCCGAACTCGCCATGGCCTATTCCAACCTCTCGCAACTGGCGATGCTGGCCGAAAGGCTCGACGAGACGGTGGTGCTCGGCGACAAGGCGATAAAGCTCGCCGAACGGCTGAACCGGCCGGACATCGTCTGCCACGCCCTCAACAATGTCGGCTCCGCCGGCCAGTGGCTGGATCGGGCTACCGGCCGTCAGCAGCTTGCCCGCAGCCTCGAAATCGCGCTCGAGCACAATTTTCAGGAACATGCGGCGCGTGCCTTCACCAACTGCGCCTGCAGCGAGATGAACCAACTCCGCTATAGCCAGGCCCGGTCCTTCCTCGATCGCGGGATCGACTATTGCGTCGAAAACGACCTCGCGACCTGGCGTGACTATATGCGCGGCGTGAAGGCGCAGTTGCTGCTGCGTCATGGACTATGGGACGAGGCCGCCGCCGAGGCGCTCGATGTCATCGCCAACGACCAGGCGACGGCCCTGGTGCGTTATCCGGCCCTGGCGGCTCTGGCCCGACTGCGGGTGCGGCGCGGCGATCCGTCGGCCGAGCCGATTTTTGAGGAGATGAGCCGGTTCCTGGAAAGAGGAATCGAGCTGCAGCGCCTGGCGCCCTATGCGGCGGTCATGGCCGAGCGGGCCTGGCTCGGTCAGATCGACAAGGCGCAGGCGCTCGCCCTGATCGACCGTGCCGAGACGCTTTCACCCACGCGCGCGGTCTTCGCCGAACTGGCCAGCTGGCGGCAGCTGCTGGCTCCCGACAGCGACCCCGGTGACACTGACGGCATGGCTGCTCCCTACAGGTTGCTCCTGGCGGGAAACTGGCTGGAAGCGGCGGCTTCGTGGGCAGAGCTGCAAGCCCCTTTCGAACAAGGGCTTGCGCTGATGCGGGGCGACGAGGCGGCCCAGCGTTCGGCGCTGGAGATTTTCGAAACCCTCGGCGCAAGGGCGGTTGCCCAGCACATGCGCGACTTCATGCGGAAAAACGGCCTCATCAACATCGCGCGGGGGCCGCGCCGTACCACGCGCGCGAATGGCGCCGGCCTGACCCAGCGCCAGATGGAAGTGCTGCAACTGATCGAGCGCGGCTTCTCCAACAAGAGGATCGCCGAGCACCTCACCATTTCGCCGAAGACCGTCGACCATCATGTCTCGGCGGTGCTGGGCAAGCTGGACGCCGGCTCTCGCGGCCAGGCCACCGCGGCGGCACGCGACTCGGGGCTGATCTGAAACCGGCCCGCTTTGCCCCGAATATCAGTAACCTCAGTCGTAGGTCAGGTCGGTCGCCTTGCCGCCGAACACCCGGTAGGCATAGAACGAATAGAAGATGATGACCGGCAGCACGACGACGGTGCCGGCCAGGATGATGGCCAGGCTTTCGGGCGCCGAAGCCGCCTGCCAGATGGTCAGCTTGTCGGGCACCACGAACGGGTAGAACGACCAGGCAAGACCGGCAAAGCCGAGCGTGAAGATGGCGGCCAGCGTCAGGAACGGCGTCAGCGAATGGCGGTCGTCTGCCTTCGGCAGATGGAAGGTCTGCCGCCACAGCCAGAGGAACAGCAGCGCCGACAGGATCGGCAGCGGCGACAGATAGAGCATCGAGGGCCAGACGAACCATTTGTCGAAGATGCGCGGGCTGGCGAACGGCGTCGCCAGCGACACCGCGGCCATGCCGAGCGCGGTCAGCACCAGCGCCGTGCGCAGCCAGCGCACCGCCTTCTTCTGCAACTCGCCTTCGGTCTTGTAGATGACCCAGGCCGCCCCCATCGCCGCGTAGGCCGCGGCGAGGCAGAGCGCCACCAGCGCGCCGAAGGCCATGCCGCCGAAGCCGACATCGAGGCCGAGCACATAGACGCCCAGCATATAGCCCTGCGCCAGCGAGGCGATCAGCGAACCGAGGAAGAAAATACGGTTCCAGCGGTGCTTGCGTTCGGTCGGCACCTTGGCGCGGAAATCGAAGGCGACGCCGCGCAGGATCAGCCCGACCAGGAGCACGAACACCGGAATGTAGAGCGCGGTCAGGATGACGCCGTGCGCCAGCGGGAAGGCGACCAGCAGCAGGCCGACGGCCAGCACCAGCCAGGTCTCGTTGGCATCCCAGAACGGGCCGATGGCCGCGATCATCGTGTCCTGCTCGGCGTCTTCTGCGGCGGCGAACAGCATGCCGATGCCGAGATCGAAACCGTCGAGGATGACGTAGATCAGGATGGCGAGGCCCATCAGGCCGGCGAAGGTCAGCGGGAGCAGGGTTGGCCAGTCGTAGGTCATGTCACTCTCCCGCGGCCGGCTGCGACAGCGCTGCGTTCATCACCCCCGGCAACGGCGATGAATCGCCGTCCTTCGCCGCCTTCAGCGCCAGATGCACCAGCACGCCGAGATAGGCGATCAACAAAAGCGCGTAGAGAATGAGGTAGATGGCCAGCGTCAGCGCGACATGGCTGCCAGCCACCGGGCCGACGGCGTCGGCGGTCTTCAGCACGCCTGTCACCAGCCAGGGCTGGCGGCCGATTTCGGTGGTGTACCAGCCGGCCAGCGTCGCCAGCCAGCCCGACAGCGCCATCGGCACCATCAGCAGGGCGAGCGGCTTCGGCAGGCGATGCCGGCGCTTGAGGAAGAAGGCGGCGGACCAGGAGACAGCCAGCATCAGCAGGCCGGTGCCGACCATGATGCGAAAACCCCAGAACACCGGGAAGACCGGCGGATGATTGCCGGCATAGTCGTTCAACCCCGGCACGACACCGTCGGTGCGGTGCCGCAGCACAAGGCTGGCGCCGTCCGGAATGGCGATTTCGAACCTGTTTTCCCTGGCCGCCTCGTCGGGCAGGGCGAAGAGAACCAGCGGCACGTTGGGGCCGGTGTTCCAGTTGGCCTCCATGGCGGCGATCTTCTGCGGCTGGTGCTCCAGCGTGTTCAGCCCGTGCTGGTCGCCGGCGAAGATCTGGATCGGGATCAGGATCGCCGCGGTGAAGACGCCGGTGCGCAGCGCCTTCCACATCGATTCCGAACGGTCGCCCTTGAGGTAGCGCAGCGCCGACAGGCCGGCGATCAGAAAAGACACCGTCAGGCCGGAGGCCAAAAGCATGTGGACCAGCCGGTAGGGCATCGACGGGTTGAAGACGATCGCCCACCAGTCGACGGCATGCGCCACGCCGTCGCGCATCTCGAAGCCGGCCGGCGTCTGCATCCAGGAATTCAGCGCGATGATCCAGAAGGCCGAGACGGTGGTGCCGCCGGCGACCAGCACTGTCGCCAGCGTGTGGATGCGGTTGGAGACGCGGCGGAAGCCGAACAGCATGATGCCGAGGAAGGCCGCTTCGAGGAAGAAGGCGGTGAGGATCTCGTAGGCCAGCAGCGGCCCGGCGATGTTGCCGACCTTCTGCATGTAGCCCGGCCAGTTGGTGCCGAACTGGAAGCTCATGGTGACGCCGGTGACCACGCCCATGGCGAAGGACAGCGCAAACACCTTCACCCAGGTGAAATAGGCGCGCATCCAGGCGGAATCGCCCGTGGCATTGTAGCGGAGCTTGAAGAACAGCAGCACCCAGCCAAGCGCAATGGTGATTGTCGGAAACAGGATGTGGAACGAAATATTCGCGCCGAACTGCATGCGCGACAGGATGAGCGGGTCCATTGGCGGGCTCCAGCTGCTTCTATGCCTGCAAGAATAGGCCCGAACCGGGATTGGGTCAAAGCGGCGTGGCGCCACGCGGGGCGCGTTGTCGCAGCAGATCAAGGAAGTATCACCCTGCCATAGGCTGCGGGACTTGCGAGGATTGTCGAGAACTGTCAGCAGCGGCGTTGACTTGCGGTTGCATGCAACGACATTCGGCCTATATCAGGTCACCTCTTTCAGGCAGCCGTTTTCATCCATGCCCTCCATCCTCTCCATTTCCGGGGTCTCCAAGACCTACGCAACCGGCTTCACGGCGCTCAAGGAAGTCAACCTCGACATCGAGCGCGGCGAGATCTTTGCGCTGCTCGGTCCCAATGGCGCCGGCAAGACGACGCTGATCTCGATCGTCTGCGGCATCGTCAACCGGTCGACGGGCACCGTCACCGTCGATGGCCACGACATCAGCAAGGATTACCGCGCCGCGCGCAGCCTGATCGGCCTGGTGCCGCAGGAACTGACCATCGATGCTTTCGAGACCGTCTGGGCGACGGTCAACTACAGCCGCGGCCTGTTCGGCAAGCCGGCTAACCATGCCTTTGTCGAGAAGGTGCTGCGCGATCTGTCGCTGTGGGACAAGAAGGACGCCAAGGCGATCACCCTGTCGGGTGGCATGAAGCGGCGGCTGATGATCGCCAAGGCGCTGTCGCACGAGCCGCGCATCCTGTTCCTCGACGAACCGACCGCCGGTGTCGACGTGGAGCTGCGCCAGGACATGTGGGCGATGGTGCGGCGCCTGCGCGAGGACGGCGTCACCATCATCCTCACCACCCACTATATCGAAGAGGCCGAGGCGATGGCCGACCGCGTCGGCGTCATCAATCGCGGCGAGATCATCCTGGTCGAGAACAAGGCCGAACTGATGCGCAAGCTTGGCCGCAAGCGGCTGGTGCTGGAGCTGCGCAGTCCGCTGGCGGCCATTCCCGAGGCCTTCTCGCGCTACGCACTGGAGCTGTCGCCTGACGGCGGGCAGCTGACCTACACCTATGACAACCAGGCCGAGCGGCCGGGCGTCGCCTCGCTGATCCGCGATCTCGAGGCTGGCGGCATCCAGTTCCGCGACATCGACACGCAAAACAGCTCGCTCGAGGAGATCTTCGTCAACCTGGTGAGGAAAGACGCATGAACCTGCGCGCTGTCTGGGCGATCTACAGGATGGAAATGGCGCGTGCCTTTCGCACCGTGCTGCAGAGCATCGTCTCGCCGGTCATCTCGACATCGCTGTATTTTGTCGTCTTCGGTTCGGCCATCGGCTCGCGCATCACCGAGATCGACGGCATCAGCTACGGCGCCTTCATCGTGCCGGGGCTGATCATGCTGTCACTGCTGACGCAGTCGATCTCCAACGCCTCCTTTGCCATCTACTTCCCGAAATTCGTCGGCTCGATCTACGAGTTGCTGTCGGCGCCGGTCTCTTATCTGGAGATCGTCATCGCCTATGTCGGCGGCGCGGCGACCAAATCGATCATCCTCGGCCTGATCATCCTGGCCACCGCCTCGCTGTTCGTGCCGCTTTCCATCCAGCATCCATTCTGGATGGTCGCCTTTCTGGTGCTGACCGCGGTGACCTTCAGCCTGTTCGGCTTCATCATCGGCATCTGGGCGAAGAGTTTCGAGCAGCTGCAGCTGGTGCCGCTGCTGATCATCACGCCGCTGACCTTCCTCGGCGGCAGTTTCTATTCGATCAACATGCTGCCCGGCATCTGGCGCACGGTGACGCTGTTCAATCCGGTCGTCTACCTGATCAGCGGCTTCCGCTGGAGCTTTTTTGGCAAGTCCGACGTCTCGGTCGGCGTCAGCCTCGGCATGACCGTCGTCTTCCTGCTGGTTTGCATAGCGATCGTCGCGTGGATCTTCAGGACCGGCTACCGGCTGCGCAACTGACGAATGAAAAGGCTTTGGCCAAGACCGCGCCGAGCACATAGAGCATGATCCCGAAAAGTGGAATCCGGTTTTCGGGAAAGATCATGCTCAAACAAAGAGATAGAGCCGCATCCCGATTCCATCGGGATGGAACAGGCTCTAGACCGCCTTGACCAGCCGCAGCAGCCCCAGCATCTCGACATATGTCCCCTTGCGGAAGGCGACATAGGTCGGCACCTCGGTGCCATGGAAGCGGCGCTTGAACGCCGCCTGGCCTTGCAGGTTGAACCTGCGGCGGTTGACCCATGGCGAGTCGTAGGCGCGCCGGAAGGTGTTGCGCCAGAAATCGCTTTCGGCAAATCCGCTTGGCCGGATATCGAGCATCGGCGACAGGCCGAGCGTGACCACCGACATGCCTTGCTCGCGAAAACGGTCGACGGCGAATTTGGTCAGGCCGATCTCGGCATGCGGCGAGGCATTGATATGCTTGCGCTTGAAGGCCGTGGTGTAGCCGATGACCTTGCCGTCTCGAAACAACGGATCGAAGTCGAGCAGGGCGATCAGCTCGCCATCGGGGCCGTGCAGGACGAAACGGCGCATGTCGATGCCGAGATGGTCGGCAAACGGGCGGTTGAGAAAACCCATCTCCCAGCGTTTGACGATGCGGTCGCTGCGCCAGTTTTCGGAAAGCCGGGCGATCTCGTCGAGAAAGATCGTCCGCTTGTCCTCGTCGAACGCAAAACCCTTCTTCAACAGCCAGCGCTCGGAGTAACGCACGGTTTCGTTGCGCTTCCCGGAAAAATCATGGTCGGGCAAGCTGAGGCGGGTGTCGATTCCGAGCCGATTGACGTTGTAGCCGAGCCTGGCCAGCACGCGCGCGGTCTCCTCGCCGATCTGCACGAACCACGGGCTGCCGGCGGTCTCGACGAAGCGCCTGATGTAGTCCGGTCGATGGGCCGGAGCCGCCACCGGATCGCCGAGCGCGAAATGATGCTTCATCTTGGTGCCGAAGGCGATGTAGCCGCCGGCATCGCCGAAATAGGAAAGCTTGCCTTGCACCGCGGTGGAATAGGCGAGCGAGAAATCGCCGTGGCGGCGGACGAGCGCCAGGCGCTCGACATGCGTCAGGTCCTGCCGCGGGACCTTGGGCGCGGCGCCCTCGAGAATTTTGTCGAAATAGATCCGCAAGGCGGGCATGGTCGAGATTCCGCGTACCGTCTGCAGCGCCGCGCACCATGTGGACACGCAAGACACGCCGTGGCGCTTTGATTTCGCTCGTGAACTCGAAAACCGATTGCGAGTTCCCGCGCTGGCGACAAGAGATCCGCCAAGCCCCCGGACCTCGAATCAATCACATTGCCGCGACCTGATTACCGCCGATGTGGCGTATGTGCCATATAGGACCGCGGCCGGGCGCATGGCTCGGGAATCGTTGGCGATTCGCGATAAGGATCATGCGCAGTATCGGAGCGACGTGGCGTGCCTTGCGCTTCCACGACGGAGGCGCCGCGCCGGAAGGATCGAATGAGGGTTCGAGAGACAATGGCTGACACGACAATCAAACCGGTGGCGCAGCAGCCGGTGGCGGTCGAGCCGGCAATCGTCATTGGCGCCGGCGCCGCGGGCCTTTCCGCCGCGCATGCGTTGATCAAGGCCGGCGTGCCGACCGCGATCCTGGAGAAGGAAAGCCGGCTGGCCGAGCCCTGGCACCGGCGGCACCTCAACCTGCACCTCAACACCCATCGCGACCTCTCTTCGCTACCCGGCGTCAGCTTCCCCGCCGGCACACCGGCCTTTCCGCCCCGCACCCTTGTCATCCGCCATCTCAAGGAGTTCAGCGAGACGCACGGGCTGCCGGTGCAGTTCGGCGTCGCTGTCGAAGAGATCGCATTCAAGGGCGATCATTGGGCCGTGCTGACCAGCGCCGGACCGCGCCTGGCCCGCCATGTCGTCATCGCCACCGGGCGCGACAGGCAGCCCTTCGTTCCCCAATGGAAAGGAACGAAGGATTTCACCGGCCGCATCATCCATTCGGCGGATTTTGGTGACGCGAAGGACTATGCGGGCAAGAAGGTGCTGGTGGTCGGCGCCGGCAATTCGGGCTTCGACGCGCTCAATCATCTGGCGAACGTGGACACGGCCGCGGTCTGGCTGTCGGCCCGCAGCGGCCCTGCCCTCCTGCCCAAGCGGATCGGCAAGATCGCCGTGCACCGGCTCTCGCCGCTCATGGCGCGCTTGCCCTTGCGGCTCGCCGATGCGGCGATCGCGGCGACGCAGCGCGTGGTTTTCGGCGACCTGACCAAATTCGGCATGCCGCCCGCGCCTTCGGGCGGCGTCACACGCCTGGCCTCGGACTATACGGCGATCGCAGCCGACGATGGCGCTGTCAGCGCCATCAAGTCGGGCCGGATCGTCGTGGTGCCGGCAATACGGGAATTCACCCGCGACGGCGTGATACTGGCCAATGGCAACCTGATCGCTCCCGACATCGTCATTGCCGCGACAGGCTACCGCACCGGGCTGGAGCCCATGGTCGGCAAGCTGGGGGTGCTCGACGGCAAGGGCTTTCCGCTTTTCAATGGCGGCGAAAGCGATCCGAAATTGCCCGGCCTCTGGTTCACCGGCATGCGGCCAAGCATCCGCGGCTGCTTCGCCAATTCCGTCATCATGGCAAAAGCGATCGCCATGCGGATTGCCAATTCCGCTGGCGCCTCCCGCCAAGCCGGTGCTTCACGCTGATTTCGGTTCGAGGCGCCGGGAACCGGCGGGCGCCGGTCGATTCGGGAATCCGCTTACCGGCGCATGGCCCGATGCAAGCCCGCACAGCGCGGATTGACCTATTTCCTGCCTAGTTATATAACATGTTATGATTTAACGGAGAGAGAAGGTGTGATGGAAGACGTCCTGCGATCTCTTGGTTTCCTGTGCCTGGGCAGCAGGTTGAAGCGGATCGGCGAGCAATTGCAGGCCGATACGCAGCGTCTGCTCGATTGCCTGGACGTTCCGGTTCAGTCCAGCCAGTACCCTCTCCTGGCCGCGCTCGACAGGCTGGGGCCGCTGCCCGTCGGCGAGCTGGCGCAATCTCTCGGCATCACGCAGCCGGGCGTGACGCGAAGCGTATCGCTCCTGGCCGATCTGGGACTGGTCGAGGTCACGCAATCGGACGGCGACCAGCGGCGCAGGATGGTCTCCCTGACAAAGAGCGGTCAGGGCCTTGTCGATGTTGCAAAGCGAGACGTCTGGCCGCGCATCGAGGGCGCCGTCGCGGATTTGTGCCGGGACCTTTCGGGGCCGTTGCTTGATCAACTGGCCGCCATCGAGGACGGTTTGGCCACGGCCCCGCTCGATCGTCGTGTAAGAATGAGCAAGGGCGCAGCGCAATGAAGCACGTGCTCGATCGCCCCGTCTGGAGCGCACTGGACACGCGCCACCGGACCTTCGCGCAGGGTGACAAGCTCGCCAGGCGCTATCCATCGTCGATCGTTCCCTTCGCGGCCACCGCCAGGGACGACGCGGAGAGCCTCCAGGCACTCGGCAAGCTTGTTCCCCCAAATGAGAGCGTGATCATGCTTCAGGCGGACGCCATTGCTCTTCCTGTCGGGCTATCGGCGATCTCGACCGCTTTCGGCGTGCAGATGGTTGCCGAGGCGCCGTTGCGGACCGTGTCGGACGAGCGCGTGCAGCCCCTGACGCAAGACGATGCAGCCGAGATGCTCGCCCTGGCGTCGCTCACCAGGCCCGGCCCGTTTACGCTCGGGGCGTTGAGCCTTGGTGATTTCTGGGGTGTGAAGGTTGACGGCAGGCTGGTGGCGATGGCCGGCGAGCGCATGAAGCAGCCCGGCTATACCGAACTCAGCGGCGTGTGCTCGCATCCGAACTTTCGCGGCGGTGGCCTTGGCCGGCTGCTGTCCCTGTTCGTGGCAAACCAGATCACGGCGCGCGGCGAGATACCCTACCTTCACGCCTATGCCACGAACGCTGCTGCCATCAAATTATACGAGTCCATCGGCTTCCGATTGAGAAGCGCAATGAATGTGGCCGTGGTTCAGCGCGCGGGATAGGGCAGCCGTCGGCTCGTCATGTCATGCCGACTTCGGCTCGAGCCGGCGGAAACCGACGGCTTCCATCAGCATGTCCTCCTCGACCATGCCGGCATTGTGCAGGGCGAGCAGGTTAAGGGCGATCTCGCGGGCCTCGGCCGAATCGGGATGCGCTTCGCGCTGCCGGCAGGCCTCGTCGAAGACGCGCTGCAGCCTGGCGATCTCGCCAGGCTTGAGCAAGCCACGGTCATAGACGGACTTCGGCATGGTGGGTCTCCTGGTCATTGACCTAGGGCGCCACGTGTAAATTGCCAATCTTTCCCGAGGCTTGAATGGATCTCGTGCAAAAAGGGGGCCTTCGGTGATCCGAAGTCCCCCCTTCAGATTGAAAAAGGGTCCGTGTCAGACGGCGATCTTGCCGCCGCCCTGTTTGGTGATCGCAACCACCGCCGGCCGCACCGGCATGTCGGGCCTGAAGTCGGGCCAGCGGGTCGACAGGTCCTCATAGTAGGACGGGCGGCCGAACGCCTCCCAGTCCTCGCCGCCGTCGCCCGGATGCTGGACCGCGACGAAGGCGGTCTGATCATCGGGCGTAAACAGCGGGCCGCACATTTCGGCACCGATCGGCACGCGGAAGAACAGTTTTGAGGTCGCCCGCGCCGCTCCTTCGGTGTCGACCGCCCACAGGCCGTCGGTGCGGCCGGTGGCTTTCGGACCCTGTCCGTCGGTGGCTACCCACAGCCGGCCGGCCGAATCGACCGCGCAATTGTCGGGCATGCCGAACCAGCCATTGGCCGTCGTTGCCGTCGAGAAGGTCGCGCCGACATCGGCCACTGCCGGATCGCCGCATTTCAGCAGCACCTCCCACTTGCCCTTGGGGGCAGTGAAATCGCCGCCGTCCTCCGCTATCTCGATGATGTGACCGAAGGCGTTTTCGGCGCGCGGATTGGCGGCGTCGACCTGGTCGGCCTTGCGCTTCGAATTGTTGGTCAGCATGACATAGACCTTGCCGTTGACGGCATTGGGCTGGATGTCCTCGGGGCGGTCCATCTTGGTGGCGCCGAGCAGGTCGGCGGCGCGCCGCGTCTCGATCAGCACGTCGGCCTGGCTGGCAAAACCGTTCTCGGCGGTCAACGGGCCCTGGCCGAAGACGATCGGCAGCCATTCGACCGAGCCGTCCTCGGCGAATTTGGCGACATGCAGCGTGCCCTCGTCGAGCAGGTCCTTGTTGGCGGCGCGGTCGCTGGCATTGAAACGGCCGGCGGTGACGAACTTGTAGACATAGTCGAAGCGCTCGTCGTCGCCGAGATAGAAGACGACGCGGCCATCCCTGGCGACGATCGATTCGGCGCCCTCATGCTTGAAGCGGCCCATGGCGGTGCGCTTCCTCGGCGTCGAGGTCGGATCGTCGACATCGACCTCGACGATCCAGCCGAAGCGATTGGGCTCGTTCGGTTCCTTGGCGAGGTCGAAGCGGTCGTAATGCGCCGCCCATTCATAGGCGCCTTCGGGAATGCCGAGGCGCTTGTAGTTGGAGGCTTCCTTGTGGCCCTCGGGCAGTTCGCCGGAGAAATAGCCGTGGATGTTCTCCTCGGACATCACATAGGTGCCCCAGGGCGTGACGCCGCCGGCGCAATTGTTGATGGTGCCGAACACCTTGGTCCCGGACGGATCGGCGCTGGTCTTGACGCGGTCGTGGCCGGCGACCGGGCCGGACAGCGCCATTTCGGTGTTGGCGGTGATGCGGCGGTTGAGCTTGCCGTCGCGCACCACCTGCCATTTGCCGGCTTGCTTGCGGATCTCGACGATGGTGCCGCCGTGTGCCGCCATCTCGACATCGACCTGCTCCTTGCTGAGCGTCGCTTGGTTGACCTTGCCGTCGGCGATGGTGACCAGGCCCGGGAACATCAGATGCGGGTTGGTGTATTCGTGATTGACCACCAGCAGGCCGTGCTCGGCCGAACCGTCGATCGGGATATAGCCGACATAGTCGTTGTTGTAGCCGAACTGTCTGGCCTGGGCCTGCGCCGACTGTTTCGTCGGATCGAATTCCGGCGAATCGGCGAACAGCGGATCGCCCCAGCGCAACAGCACATCGGCGTCATAGCCCGGCGCGACATGGTGCTTGTCGTCGATGCCGGCCTCGAGCTCGTCGAACGAGAAGGCGGAGCCTTCGGCGGCACGGGCCTCGTCGGCGCTGACCAGCGCCAGCGGGCTGACGGTGGCGGCGATCGCCGAGACGGCCAGCGAACCCTTCAGGAAACCACGGCGCGAGAATCGCGCGGCGATGATCTCGCCCATGGTGCGGTTGTTGGTGGGGTTGGTGGCCGGTCCTTCGTTTTCCTCGAGCCGGCTGGTGGCGAATCGGGTGTCGGGGGAGCGATGATCAGTCATGGGGCTGGCCTCTGGCTGTTGGAGGTGGCTGGAGCGGGATACGAGTTTGACCCCTTATAGCCGGCCGATCACATTTTCGTGACACCGGCCGCCACTTTCAACCGCCCACGGCAATCCGCGATCCGCCGCTCGGGCAAGAGGTCTGCTTGACGTGCCCGCGCGCTTCGGAAACAAGGTCTGCGATACACGCGGCGTGCGCCGCTTCGAGAGGGGACAGGGCGTGAGTTTTTCGGGATTGCTGCAGCTCGGCTTTTCGACGGTGATCTTCCTGCTGGCGGCGACCGCCGCCAAGCAATGGGGACTGGCGCCAAGCCTGGGCAAGATCCTGCTGACGCTCGCACTCTATTCGCTGGGCAATCTGATCATGCTGAGGCTGATCCGCGAGTTCGGCATGTCGGTGTCCTTCAGCCTCTCGGCCGTCATCCAGCTGGTCTCGGTGAATGTCGTGGCGCTGGTGTTCTTCGGCGAGCGCGTCAACGTGCTGCAGGCAACCGGCATCGTGCTGGCGGTCGCCGCCGTGGCGCTGATCACGCTCGGGCCCTATCTGCAAACGCGGTTGTAACGGCGAATAGCTGATGAAGAACGCTGCGAACGCTCTGCTCAACCGGCTCGAATTCCCGGTGCTGCTGGCCGGCCTGGTCATCGCCGGCGGCCTGTGGGGATTCGAGGAATTGATGGAGGTGGCGCGGGCCACCACGCCGCACGCCTTCGACACCGAAATCCTGCTTGCCTTCCGTCAGGCCGGTCAGCCCGGTGTCCCGATCGGCGCTCCCTGGCTGGAGGGCGCGATGCGCGACATCACCAGCCTCGGCAGCGTCAGCGTGCTGGTGCTGGTCACGGCGGCGACGATCATCTACCTGCTGTTGATCCGCCGCCCGGCAACGGCGGTTCTCATCTTCGTAGCCGTGGCGGGCGGCCAGGCGCTGTCGAGCCTGCTGAAGGTCGGCGTCGACCGGCCACGACCAGAACTCGTCTCGCATCTGGTCACCGAGACCTCGCTGTCCTTTCCGAGCGGCCACGCCATGCTGTCGGCGGTGACCTATCTGACACTCGGCTCGCTGGCGGCTCGCTTCCTGCCAGGCCGGACAACCAAGGTCTACGTGTTGTCGCTGGCGGTGCTGACGACGCTGCTGGTTGGCGTCAGCCGCATCTATCTCGGTGTCCACTGGCCGTCGGATGTGCTGGCCGGCTGGTGCGCCGGCTTCGCCTGGGCGATGCTGTGCTGGTTGGTGGCGCGGCTTCTGCAGCGGCGCAAGGTGGTGGACAACGACGCCTGACCGGCAAGCTCGGCGTCAGATCATCCTGTTGATGACATGCCCGCAACCTGCCAGCAGCCAGATCATCGACAGCACGCATGCCGGCACCATGAAAGCCTTCAGGATTTTCACCGGCTTATCCTTTCGATTTGGCGATGTATCGGGATCGCCGTCGAGTTCACGCGAAAACGACGACAATGCGACAGGCTAGAGCATGATCCCGAAAAGTGGAATCCGGTTTTCGGGAAAGATCATGCTCAAACAAAGAGATAGAGCCCCATCCCGATTCCATCGGGATGGAACAGGCTCTGGCATGATAGCCGCACGCACCGCCATCTCGTCCCGGCGTCATTGACCGGGGCGGGCAATCGCCTGGAAACATGCTTCCTCAAACCGCCGCCTCGATTGGCTCGGCGAGCTTCGGGTTGGCGCGCGCGGCGATCAGGCAGCCGGCGACGATCAGGCATGCCCCCGCCAACGTGGTCCAGGCAGCCTCTTCGTCGAAGAAGAACCAGCCAAGCGCGATCGCCCAGATGAAGGCCGAGTATTCCGTCGGGATCAGATACTGCGCTTCGGCACGCGCATAGGACCAGCTCATCAGGAATTGCCCGGCAAGCGACAGCACCGTCACCACGGCCAAAGGAAGCCAGAGATTAGCCGGCAAAGCCACGGCGAGCCAAGGGGCTGCTAGACCCATTATGATGGCAACGCAAAGGTTCTGGAACAACATGATCTCGATTGGCTTGGCCAACTGCGCCTGTTGCCGGGCGAGGATCAGATTGTAGCCGTAGAACACCGTCGAGACGAGCACCGCCGCCGTGCCAAGCAGGGCATCCTGCGAATAGCTTGGCTGGCCAAACTGGCCGGCCAGGATGATGGTGACGCCGGCGATGCCGGCCAGCGATGCCCAGATCGCTTGCCGCCGGATGCGTTCCCCCAACAAAAGCGCGGCGAGGAAGAGGGCGAACAAGGGCGCGACGAAGCTGAGCCCGATCGCCACCGCCAACGGCAGCCTGGCCAGACCCCAAAAGAAGCAAATGAGAACCATGGCGACAATCGCGGCGCGCAGCGCATGCAGCCGCAGCACCGCAAGGGTTGGCTTCGAGCGTGGCCCCGCCGACCAGGCCGCGCCCGCGACGACAGTCGCGACCATGCTGCGCCACAGCACCGTGTTGTAGACCCCCACGGCAATAACCAGGGTCTTCATCGCCGCATCCATCCCGGACAGCAGGCAGATCGCCAGCGCGCATACGAGCACCGGGATCATCGGGGAAACGGCGCCGCTCAGGCTGGATGTCTTCACGGCTACACTCATGGTGCAGCCGGATATCCCAGGGCGAACGGCAGGACCAGATGGCAGCCCCGTCGATATGGAGGTCCAATGCCGATTGGTCGACGCTCTGCGAGAGTCTCGTCGGCCGATCCGGAGGCATCGCACGGATTCTCAGTCGAGCTTCAGCGCCGCCACTTCGCCCTCGTTCATCAGCGGCACATAGAGGATCGACTTGCCGTCGGTGCCGATGTCGGCGCTGCCCGGCCTGAAATGCGCCACCGCTTCCGGCGCGCCGCCAGCATGATAGCGGTAGAGCGTCCCGGTCATGTAGGCGGTCGCATAGATGCTGTCGCGAAGAGCGACGACGCCGTCGAGATCGGCGAATTTCTGCGCCCCGGGCAATGGCGAAACCAGCTTGCTGGCGATGTCGACCGACAGCAGCCCGCCTGGCTCCGCGGTGCTGAAGTCGGGCCCGATACCCTTGCCCCAGGACGCCACGATCAGCCGATCGCCATCGGCGAAGACGCCGTTGGGCGCGGCGAGCAACGCGTCCTTGACGAACAGGTCCGGCCTATCGCCGTCGACGCGGTAGATGGTGTCGGCCAGCATGTCGGTGACATAGACCTTGCCGGATTGGTCGGATGTCATGTCGTTGAGGAAGACGGCATTCGGCACCGCGATGCTGGCGACGAGCTTGCCGCTGGCGAGATCGACGACGCGGACCTTGGTGATGTCGGCGACGTAGAGCTTGCCGCCCGATATCGCCATGCCCTTGGGCGCATCCATGCCGTCGGCCCAGCGCCGGGTGAGCGTCTTGCCGTCCAGGGACAGCACCGACAGATAGCCGTTTCCATCGGCTTCGCCGGGATTGCCGACGATGTTGGAGACGATGATACGGCTGTTGGCGGCATCGAACAGTGCCGATTCCGGTTGTTCGAGGCCGGTGGCGCGCCAAAGCTCGCCGGCCTGGGCGACTGGCGCCGTGGCCATGCCGATGGCGAGAAAGGCCGGGGTGATGAAGCTGTTCATGGCTGGTCTCCTGTTATGACGGCGGACAGCTATGATTTTCGATACTTTTGCGAAAGTCAGATTACCACTAGTATCGAAAGTCGATACGAAACCGCCGACGAGAGGTGCATCCCATGAACGGCCTGATCTTCGAGGCGCTGAAACGGACGCTGAAGGCGAAGGGCGTCACCTATCGCGAACTTGCCGAACGCATGGGTGTTTCCGAGCCGACGGTGAAACGCATCTTCCACGAGCGCAACTGCAAGCTCGACCGGCTGATGGAAATCTGCGCCGCCGCCGGCGTCGAGCTGGAAAACGTGCTCGGCTCGATGAACCGGGGGCCGGGGCCGGTCAACCACATCGCGCCGGAGATCGAGCGCAAGCTGGCCGGCCGGCCGGCGCTGCTGTTCGTCTTCGTCATGCTGTCGGAAAAATTCACGCCCCAAGGCATCATGCGCTCGCAAGGCTTGAGCGAGGCTTCGATGTTCCTCTATCTGCGCGACCTGGAGGAACTGGGTCTGGTCGCGCTCGGCCGTGGGCTGTCGGCAAGATTGCTGGTCGAGACGCCGATCCAGTGGAATTTCGAAGGGCCGCTGAGGCCGCTGTTCGAGATGACCAACAAGAACTTCGTCGGCTGGGCCATCACCCATATCGAGAAGGAGGCGACCTTCGTCAGCTTCAGCAGGCGGATGCGGCCAGAAACAGCGGAGATGGTGCGACGCGAGGCCGAGGATCTGGCCGATCGCGCCAAACTGCTGGCCCATCACGACCAGCACACCACGCCGGAGGACGGGCTCGTCGGCTACAAATGGACGTTCGCGTTCGGTGCAACGCCGTTTGAGGCGATCATGCCGATCGGCCCCCACCCGCGCGACGCCGGCGCGACGGCAAACGACCGGGCCGCCAAGGCACGGAGACCCATGCCGGCGTAGTTAAGCCCTGCTGGAGCATGATCCCGAAAAGTGGAATCCGGTTTTCGGGAAAGATCATGCTCAAACAAAGAGATAGAGCCCCATCCCGATTCCATCGGGATGGAACAGGCTCTAGTCGGCCGCCTTCGCGTCGGCAGCCCTGTCGCCCCACGTCACGGCCCGGTAGTCGAACCCATATTCCAGCGTCGGCTTGACGATGCGGAAAAACGGCGACAGGTCGAAGTCACGCGGCGTGTACAGCGAGTGATGGCGAATGTGCAGGATTTCTTTGCGCGAATAGTTCGACTGCGCCGAAGCGCGGCCGGGCGCGCGGGTGATCTCGGGCAGGATCGGATAGCGGATCTGGCCATAGGCCTCGGCGATCAGCGTCGAGCAGATCGCCCGTGTCGGGTCGCCGGAGCCGAAGGCCAGCATGCGGCGGCGCCAGCGCACCGGCACCGGCGGCGTCGGCAGGAAATAGCGCAGCATGTCGAAAAGGTTCTTGAGATCGTATCTCAGGCCGAGCTTGCCGATCATGAAGGCGACGACCTTGTCGCGGTCCTCCGGTGTCAGCCCGTTTGCCCGGCAGATACGGGTATTGTAGGTGCGGTAGCGCGACAGCGGCACGGCGACGCAGCCTTCGCCGAGCGTGACCTCGATCAGGCGCGGCCGTTCCGATCCGTCCTCCGGCTCGGGCAGCGCATCGCCGACATAGAAGGCCGCATGCGACCAGGTCGACTGGGTGAGGTACTTGATCGCCGCCGAGATCTTCTGGTTGCCCTCGATCAGCAGGATGTCGCCGGGCTCCAGCGTGCGGCGCAGCGTCTCGGCATCGGATGGCGTGTAGGGTTCGTAGCCGGAGGATTCTTCCTGGAGCCGGCCGGCAAGCCAGCGGCCAAGTCGATCCAGGAGCGTGTCGCCGGGCTTGGTCATGCCATACGGCGATTAGCATATGCAGGCGGCTGGACGCCAGCCGCACCGTCCGTCAACTGGCCGCCGCGCTCGCGTCTTCCGGCAACGGGGCCAGGTCGTCGCGTGCCTTGCGGGCCAGTTTTCGTGTCGAGCGCTTGGGACTGTCCCCGAACAGCTCGGTTGCCTCGGCCAGGCAGGTCTTCTTGAGGTGCTTCTCCGACCGTTTCAGAAGCTTGCCCAGAAGCTTCTTGTCCTCGGGCGATCCGAGCGGCCGCTCACCGCTGTCGAGGAGCGCGCGCATCACCAGCACGTCGTGCAGCTCGCCCAGCTGCTCGCCCAGCTGGTCGACCGCCTTGCGCCGGGCCTTGATCGGTGTCGGCCACAGCCTGCCGAGCAGCGACAGATGCATGCCGTGCGTCTTGGCCGCCTTGCGCAGATCGTGGAAGTCATTGGCTTCGCCGCGCGATCGGGCCTTGTCGAGCGCTTTCCTGGCACGGCGCAAGGTGCTGCGGGCGCCGTCGGCAAGCACGTCGGCCGCCTGTTCCGGCTGGTCCGGCAGGGTGAGGCTTTCGATCCGCTTCAAGCCTTCTTCACAAGCGGCGGTTGCCGCGCCGATCGCCGCTTCGAGCCCGCTGCCTTCATGCAGTTCCTGCTGGTGGGCGACCAGCCTGTCGCGCACCGCGCCCAGCTCGTCGCCGGAACTCTCCTTGGGGAAGCTTGCCGCCAGCCGGTCGATTGTCTCGATCAGCGCCGTCGCCTCGCGTGGCCCGGCAAGCAGGCCCGCCACGTTGCGGTAGCACTGGTTTTCTGTATCGCAGAATGTTTCGTCTGCGGAACGAACGAGGCGCAACAACGCGCGCACATTCTTCAGTCGCCTGCGGCATTTGTGCAGCGCCTGTTCCGGCCGGCTGGACGCGGCGTCGAGATGAGCCAGCGCCTTGCCGATTTCCTCGGCCAGGATACGCCTGACCTCGCCGGTCAGCGGCAGGCGCGGATCGATGCGAAAACTCATGCGGCGATCTCCGGAATCCCCCCGAGGGCGAGCGACGCGTTGTAGAATTTAGACTCGCCGGTGACCTCGCGGCCGAGCCAGTCAGGCAGCATTTCGTCCGGCACGTCTTCCGGCGTCTCGAGTTCGGCGACCACAAGTCCCGCAAGCGGACCGCCAAAGACATCGACTTCATAGAGATAGCCGCGATGCCTAACATGGTGACGTGTCTTCTCTATGACACGTCCGATGGCGAAGGCCAGCATCTCCTCGGCCTCCGCCAAGGGGATCGAATATTCGAATTCGTCACGCACGCGCGCCCTGCTGCCGAATTTCAGCGTCAGCCTGGCGGAGGCGCCATCGCTGATGCGGATGCGTACTGTTCGACCAGGTGCCGCGGCCAGATAGAACTGGCGAATGCGGATATCCGCCTCCGCCAGATCCCGCCATGCGGTGCTGGAGACCAGGAACTTGCGCTCGACTTCCTTGCCCATGGCCGCGCACTAAAGCGGTTGGCACCGGCGATGGCAAGTGCGACCGGCGATGGCAAGACAGCCGCGCACACGAGTTGACTTTAATCAATCGATTGATTAAATAGCGCTCATGATCAGGTCGTCGAACGCCAAAAGCCCACGCCGCGAAACATCTCCCGCGGAGCTTACTCGAGCCGCCCTTGTCCGGGCGGCGCTGAAACTGTTCGGGCGGCAGGGTTTCGACGGCACCTCGACGCGCGAGATCGCGGCGGAGGCGCAAGCCAATATCGGCTCGATCGCCTATCATTTCGGCGGCAAGGAAGGCCTTCGCACCGCTGCCGCAGACTTTATCGTCGAGACCATCCAGACGGTTGCCGGCCAGGCGCTCGGCAATGCGCAGGCGCCTGTCCCGGACAGTCCGGAGGCGGCGCGGGCGCAATTGTTCGTGGCGCTGGAACGGATGGTCGGCTTTGTCGTGGCAAGTCCGCAGGCCGGCGAGATCGTGCAGTTCGTTTTGCGCGAGCTCTCCCATCCGACGGCGGCGCTCGACCGTATCTATGACGGCGTCTTCGAGCCGACGCACCGCCGGCTTTGCCAGCTGTGGGAGCAGGCGACGGGCGAGCCGGCCGAAAGCGAGGCGACCCGGCTCACCGTGTTCACGCTGATCGGCCAGGTCATCTATTTCCGCATCGGCCGCGAAGCGGTGATGCGCCGCATGGGCTGGCGCGATATCGGCGCCGCCGAGGCCGTCAAGGTGGTGGCGGCCACATCGGACAATCTCAAGGCCATGTTGGCCGCCAGGATGGGGCAAAGACCATGAGCTTTCTGTGTTCGCTGCCGCTCGCCGCCCAGCTTCTCGGTGCCTGTGCCCCGGCAGCACCTCTGGCCGTCGGCTATGTCGAAGGCGACTATGTACTGCTGGCGCCGATCGAGGTGGCGCAGGTCGAGACGGTCACCGTCAAGCGCGGCGATCGTGTCGTGCCCGGCACGACCGTGGTGACGCTGGAAAGTGCCGACGCGAAGATCGCGGTGGCGCAGGCGCAGGCAAGTCTCGCCCAGGCGCAGGCGCAGCTTGCCGATCTGCAGGTCGGCAAGCGGCCGGAGGAGATCGCGGCGCTCAAGGCTCAGGTCGACATGGCCAAGGCGCAGGCGGATGACGCAAGGCGCAAATACACTCGCGCCGCCGACCTGTTCAAGCGCGGCACCGGCAGCCAGGCCGATTTCGACACCGCGTCGGCAACGCTGGAGACAGCCGACGCGCAACTGGGCCAGGCAGAGGCCAATCTCGCGGTCGGCGGCCTGCCGGCACGCGCCGAGACGATCAAGGCCGCCGACAACCAGGTCAAGCAGGCGCAGGCAGCGCTTGAGCAGGCGCAGTGGCGGCTGTCGAAGCGCGTGCTCGCGGCACCTTCGCCCGGCCGCGTCAACGACGTCATCCGCAATCCGGGCGACACCGCCGGCCCGACCGCGCCGGTCATTTCGATCCTGCCCGACGGCGCGATGAAGCTCACCGTCTACATACCGGAAAGCGCCTTCTCCTCGGTCAAGGTCGGCACCTTGCTCGACGTCCACTGCGACGGCTGCGGCCCGGATGTGAAGGCGCGGGTCAGCTATGTCTCGCCGGATCCGGAGTTCACTCCGCCGGTGATCTACTCACTCGAGAACAGGCAGAAGCTGGTCTATCTGGTCGAGGCGCGGCCGGAGGGCGATGCCGGCCCGCTGCAGCCCGGCCAGATCGTCGATGTCGAGCTGGACGCTGGAAAATGAACGCCATCGACGTCCACGGCCTGGTCAAGCGCTTCGGCGACAAGACCGTCGTCGACCATGTGACCATGGCGGTGGCGGAGGGCGAGATCGTCGGCTTCCTCGGGCCGAACGGTTCGGGCAAGACCACCACCATCCGTATCATGTGCGGCCTGCTGACGCCCGATGAAGGCGAAGGCACGGTGCTCGGCTTCAACATCCGCACCGACAGTCTGCGCATCAAGCGCGAAGTCGGCTACATGACGCAGAAATTCTCGTTCTACGAGGATCTGACGATCGGCGAGAATCTCGAATTCGTGGCGCGGCTCTACCGGCTGAAGCCGGTCGGTGAGTATGTCGCCAGGACGCTGGAGGAACTCGGCCTGACCTCGCGCCGCGACCAGCTGGCCGGCACATTGTCCGGCGGCTGGAAGCAGCGGCTGGCGCTGGCCGCCTGCATCATGCACAAGCCGAAGCTGCTTCTGCTCGACGAGCCGACGGCTGGCGTCGATCCGAAGGCGCGGCGCGAATTCTGGGACGAGATCCATCGCCTCGCCAGTGGCGGGCTGACCGTCCTGGTCTCCACCCACTACATGGACGAGGCCGAGCGTTGCCACCGCATCAGCTACATCTCCTATGGCAAGATGCTGGCCACCGGCACCGTGGCCGAGGTGGTCAGGAATGCCGGGTTGACCACGTTCATCGTGGAGGGTCCGCACCTCGACCAGGTCGCGGCGGCGCTCGATGGCCGCCCCGGTATCGACCAGGTGGCGCCATTCGGCGCGACGCTGCATGTCGTCGGCTCCGACAGGGAGAAGCTCGAAGCCGCGCTCGCCGATGTCGAGAAGGAGCATGAGGGCGTGACGGTGACGCCGGGTGAAACCAGCCTCGAGGATGTCTTCATCCAGTTCATGTCCGGCTCGAAGGACAACATGGCATGAACAGCGTCTTTTCCTTCGCCAGGCTCGGCGCGCTGCTGATCAAGGAGTTCATCCAGATGCGGCGTGACCGCATCACCTTCGCCATGATGCTGGGCGTGCCGTTGATGCAGCTGGTGCTGTTCGGCTTCGCCATCAACAATGATCCCAAGAGCCTGCCGACCGCGCTCGTTGCCATCAGCAACGACCAGTATACGCGCGCCATGGTCTCCGCCCTGCAGATGACGGGCTATTACCACTTCGACTACGTGGCGCAGAGCGCCGCCGAGGCCGAGGCGCTGATGGCCAAGGGCGCTGTCTCCTTCGTGGTGACGATCCCGGCCGATTTCGCCCGACGGGTCGAGCGCGGCGACAACCCGCAGATCCTGATCGAGGCCGACGCAACCGATCCTTCGGCCGCGAGCGGCGCCGTTTCGACCTTGAGCAAGGTGGCGAGCCAGGCGCTGCTGCGCGCGCAGGGCATGCAGGCGACCGCCGCCGAAAGCGCCAGGGGGCAGCTGCAGGTGGTGGTGCACCAGCGCTACAATCCGGAAGGCGTCTCGCAATACAACATCGTGCCTGGCCTGCTCGGCGTCATCCTGCAGATGACCATGGTGATGATGACGGCCATGGCGCTGACGCGCGAAACCGAGCGCGGCACGATGGAGAACCTTCTGGCGATGCCTTCCAGCCCGGCCGAGATCATGCTCGGCAAGGTGCTGCCCTTCCTCGTTGTCGGCGCGGTGCAGGTGGCGGTGGTGTTGGTCGCGGCGAAGCTTCTGTTCAGCATCCCGTTCGTCGGCTCGCTGACGCTGCTTCTGTCGGCGGTGCTTGTCTTCGTGCTTGCGCTGGTGCTGCTCGGCTACACGATCTCGACCATGGCACGCTCGCAGATGCAGGCGATGCAGCTCACCTTCTTCTTCTTCCTGCCGTCGCTGCTCTTGTCGGGCTTCATGTTCCCCTATCGCGGCATGCCCGGCTGGGCGCAGATCCTGGGCGAGATCTTCCCGCTCACGCATTTCCTGCGCATCACCCGGGCGGTGATGCTCAAGGGCGCCGACTTCAACGCGATAGGGACCGAGGTCGGCTGGCTGCTGCTGTTCGTGGTGGTGTTTGCCGGCACGGCGCTGCTGCGGTTCCGCCGCACGCTGGACTAGCATCAAGGTCTGATCGGCCGGCTCGCCAAATAGCCGATATGGGTTGGACGGCGGACATTTGGATCGAGCCACGCAACCACATCGCACGCCATGAACGGACATCGGGGCGACGCTGAAGGTGTGGCTGTCTCCTATTCCCTGAGCGATCCCGGACCGCTGACGAACGGGCTCTCCCTGACATAGAATCGCAGCAGGCGGTCCGCATCCTTCGAAATGCCGATCCGGATGCTCTGCCCGATTTCGCCGGGTTGGTGGTCATCGCGTGCGAGCCACAGCGGGCCTTGCCGGCAAAGATCGAGGCCGTCGAGCGAACGATCGATCCGCAACGCCGCAGCGAGCCTTCCCGGTCCTCGCGTCAGGTCGCGCAGGCGCTCGACGCCGCGATTGAGACGCATGATCGGAATGCCTTCGAGCGGATCGAGCGCCCTGATCAGCACGCCGGTGCCGACCCCTTGCCCCTCGCTCGAGACATTCAGCATGTAGGAGGTGCCGTAGGCGAGATAGACATAGGCGTGCCCGCGTTCGAGGAACAGCGAACGGTTGCGCGGCGTCATCCCCCGGTAGCCGTGCCCGGCGGCGTCGCCGACGACATAGGCCTCGGTCTCGACGATGCGGCCGCTGACGATGCCTTCAGGCAATTCGCGCACCACGACCTTGCCGATGAGAGTGCGGGCGAGATCCGCCGTATCGCCGGGCAATTCAGAGCGGGCGAGCGGACGGATCATCCTTGTGGCGGCCAAGGCTCAAGGCATCCGCTCGACCCATTGCGCGCGCGAAGGCCCCGGCTCGAACGGATCGCCGAAATACTGGGTCTCGCGGGCCACCTTGCCATCGAGGAACTCCATGATGCTCACCGTGTAAGACGGCCGCCCGTCATAGGCCAGGACATATTCCGTGACCCAGAGGTCGCCCGCACCGACGATCCGCCGCACTGTGAAGCGCTTCCGGTTCGGCTGCGCGGCGCGCGACGACTGGATCTTCCGCCGCCCGCGGATCCGCTCGCCCGACTGCGGATAGTCGAGCACCGCGTCCTCCCGGTAGATCTGGTGCTCCCCCTCGAGGTCATCGGCATCGGAGGCAGCCCAGTGATGATCGAGGGCCGCTCGAATCTCCCGGTCCTCCATGTCGAATCTCCCTGACCCTCGCCGCCAATACAGTGCGGTGGCGCTCCGGTACTTTGGATCGGAGCGTGACCCGGACCGGCCGCCATCCTATGCGGCCGCCATGATCCCCGCATAGGTGCCGAAATCGACATTGCCGCCGGACAGCACCACGGCGACGCATTTGCCTGCCAGCTTGATCTCGCCCGACGACAGCGCCGCCAGCCCGACACAGCCGCCGGGTTCGACCACCAGCTTGAGATAAGCCATGGCGTCGCGCATCGCCTGTGCCGTCGCCTTGTCGGAGACGGCGATGCCGCCGGCAAGGTTCGTGCGGTTGATCTCGAAGGTGATCACGCCCGGCTCGGCGGTGAGGATCGCATCGCAGATCGAACTGTGGCCGGGCTCGTTCGCGACCCTGGCGCCCGCGGCCAGCGAGCGGCGGGTGTCATCGAAATGCTCGGGCTCCACCGCCCAGACGGCAGTGCCGGGCGAGGCGTCCTTGACGGCAACCGAGATCCCGCTGATCAGGCCGCCGCCGCCGCAGGGCACCAGCACCGCGTCGAGACTCACGCCAAGCGCTTCCACCTGGCGCATCAATTCGAGGCCGATCGTACCCTGGCCGGCGATGATGGCCGGATCGTCGAAGGGCGGCACCAGCACCATGCCCCTTTCGATGTACGGGCCCACGACGGTCATGCGGTCGTCGCGGAAGCGGTCGAACGGCACCACCTCCGCTCCCATCTTGCGGACATTGCCGACCTTCATGGCCGGCGCGTCGGCCGGCATGGCGATGACCGCCTTGACGCCGAACATCGCGGCGGAGGCGGCGACGCCTTGCGCGTGGTTGCCCGACGAGAAGGCGACGACGCCACGGCCGCGCTCCTCTTCGCTGAGCGACGACAGCTTGTTGTAGGCGCCGCGGAACTTGAACGAGCCGGTGCGCTGCAGCGTCTCCGGCTTGAACAGGATGCGGGCGCCGAAGCGCTTGTTGAGTTCAAGCGATTCGATCAACGGCGTTTCGACAATCAGGCCGGAAAGCCGGGCTGCGGCACGGCGGATGTCGGCTATGCCGGGAGGCGTGGTGGCGGTCATGCGAGGTCCAGCAAAAAGAGACAGTGTCTTCTCATGATGCCCGCAAACAACGGTAGCGCACCATTGAAAAAATGTGACCGTTACAAAGTTGGGGGATCATGACCCCACGGGCGGAGCTGCCCCTCACCTGCCTGCCGGCACCCTCTCCGCGTATAGTGACGGGGAGAGGGGCGCTGTCGCCAGCGGTTTCGCCAATCGCTAGGGTTGCAAGAAGGGCACCGGCGTTGCGGCCAGGTACTTTCTCCCAGTCGCCATACGGGGAGAAATGCCCGGCAGGGCAATGAGGGGCGGCGCCGAGACCGGCAATTGAGCGCTCCTAACCCAGAAGCGCCCGCTGCCTCTTCGTGCCGCCCAACTTGCGCCAGTTGTTGAACCGGTGGGTGGCGGCGGCAAACGAGATCTTCATCTGCTGGGCGACCGAATAGCGTGACTTGCCTTCGTCGAACATGCGGTAGCAGCACTCCACGCCTTCCTCCGTCAATTTGCCGTCCGGCGCCTTGTTGTGCGGATTGGCGGGATCGAATTTCTCGACCTGCTGCTCGACCAGGCCCTTCAGGCGTTGCAAATCGGCCTCGATGCTGGCGATGAGATCGAGAACGGGCTTTGGGTCGAATTCCGATGCGTGCGGCCTTGTCGTCATCTGCTGCTTTCCTTCTATCGGCTTAGGTTTGCCTATATAGGGAAATCTTCGCCAATAATGAAGGGTCAACGGCGATCGGCGGCTTCAACAATTCTTGACCCGCGACGCAAGCGCGCGATTGACCGGGGGCGCCTCAAACCCTAGTTTAGAACCATTCTAAACTAGGGTGAATTCCTCATGCTTTCCCGTGTCTTCGGCTTTGGCTTCGGCCGCCGTCCCTTCGAATCGCTCTCCGAGCAGGAGATCCTGGCGCTGGCCATTTCGTCCGAGGAAGACGATGGGCGCATCTACCGTGCCTATGCCGACGGGCTGGCGGAAAGCTTTCCGCAATCGGCGAAAGTGTTCGAGGAGATGGCCGAGGAAGAGGATGGCCATCGCGACTCGTTGATCGAGCTTCATCGCCAGCGTTTCGGCGAGCGCATTCCACTGATCCGGCGCGAACATGTGAAGGGCTATTATGAGCGCAAGCCCGACTGGCTGGTGCGACCGCTCGGCGTCGAGCATGTGCGCAGCCAGGCCGAGGCGATGGAACGGCAGGCCTACCTATTTTATGTCGAGGCGGCCAAGCGCACCACCGATGCCTCGACCAGAAAACTGCTCGACGATCTGGCGCTGGCCGAACAGGGGCACGAGACATTGGCACAGCGTCTGGAGCAAAAGCACGTGCCGGGCGAAGTGAAGGACGAAGAGGCCGCAGCCGAGCAGCGCCAGTTCATCCTGACCTATGTGCAGCCGGGACTGGCTGGCCTGATGGACGGTTCGGTGTCGACGCTGGCGCCGATCTTCGCCGCCGCTTTCGCCACGCATGACACTTGGCAGACCTTTCTGGTCGGCCTTGCCGCCTCGATCGGCGCCGGCATCTCGATGGGATTCACCGAAGTCGCGTCCGACGATGGCAAGCTGTCGGGCCGCGGCTCGCCGATAAAACGCGGCATCACCACCGGCGTCATGACGTCGGCGGGCGGCCTTGGCCACGCATTGCCCTATCTCATCCCGCATTTCTGGACGGCGACCGCCGTTGCCGCGGTGGTGGTGTTCTTCGAGCTGTGGGCGATCGCCTTCGTCCAGAACCGCTACATGCAGACGCCGTTCCTGCGCGCCGCCTTCCAGGTGGTGCTCGGCGGCGCGCTGGTGTTCGCGGCCGGCGTGCTGATCGGGAATGCTTGAGCGACCTTGACCTTCTCCCCTTGTGGGAGAAGGTGGATCGGCGCGTAGCGCCGAGACGGATGAGGGGTGTTAAACGCAATGAGGCGCTGGTGTCTGCCGCCGGAAGTTCGATTTAGATCCCAGGCTTCGGCCAAGCTGGAACACCCCTCATCCGTCGCCTTCGGCGACACCTTCTCCCACAGGGGGAGAAGGGCGAACCGCTGAGCCTCACCCATTCACTGCCCGACTGTCCTGCGGCGCCTCGGCCCTCTCCGTCAGCCCGTAGTCGCGTACCACATGCGCGATGCGCAAACGATAGCCGGCAAAGATCCCGCCCCGGCCGGCCAACTGCGCCTGCCGGTGCTCCTCGGTGTTGCGCCAGGCTTTCACCGCCTCCTCGTCGCGCCAGAACGACAGGGACAGGATGCGGTTCGGGTCGACCAGACTCTGGAAGCGCTCGATCGACAGGAAACCATCGATGCCGTCGAGCAATGGGCGCAGCTCGGCGGCGATGCCCAGATACGCGTCGCGCCGGCCCGCCGCCGGTTCGACCTCGAAGATAACGGCGATCATACTTTCCCCTTTTCCCCTGACATGATCTCGGTCTGCAACTTCTCAGGATCAAGCCTTGGCGCGTGTGGGCCGGAAGCCAGTTTCAGGAACATGCGGTCCTCCTTGAGGATGAATTTTTCGCGGCGGGCGAACTCGTAGTTTGCCTTGCCGGCGGGATCGGCGGCAAGCCGGGCACGATAGGCTTCGTAGGCGGCGAGGCTCTCGATGTTGTAGGCGGCATAGGCTGTCGTGGCAGAACCTTCGTGCGGCGCGAAATAGCCGATCAGATCGGCGCCGCAACGCGGAATGGCCTGGCCCCAGTTACGGGCATACTCCTCGAAGGCCGCCTTGCCGAATGGGTCGATCTCGTAGCGGATGAAGCAGGTGATGGCCATGGTCGTCTCCTTGGGGGGATGTGTTCTTGCATCGATGGTTCGAGCGGTGTCGAAACGTTGTGCCGCCCGATCTGCTAGAGCATGATCCCGAAAAGTGGAATCCGGTTTTCGGGAAAGATCATGCTCAA
>NZ_JALJRL010000017.1:0-140218 GCF_024519675.1 Mesorhizobium sp. Mes31
CGCGCAGGATGACCCAGAAGATGCTGGCTCGCACCGCCTCGATCTGAGCGAGGCCGTAGTAGAGCAGAAAGAGCTGAACAAGCATCGGCGTGCCGCGTATCACATAGGTGTAGGCGAGCACCGCCAGCGAGAGGCCGGGACCTCCAAACGCACGGATGAAGGCCAGCGGCACGGACAGAAGAAATCCGGCCGTCAGCGACAGGACCGTCAGGGTCAATGTGAGACCAACGCCCGAAGGCAGGACAACCATTGCGTCAAACATCAAGCCGAGGTTCATCGGTCGCGCCCCCCTACCGGCCGAGTGCCGGATAGCGCCGTTCAGCCAGCCGGATCGACAGCAGCGTGACGGTGGTCAGCGAGAGATAAAGAGCGGAGGCCGCAAGGTAGAAGGTCAATGGCGCGCGCAAGGATCCGGCTCCTACATACGCAACGCGCATGATGTCGGTCAGGCCGACGATCGAAACCAGCGCGGTATCCTTGAAGAGCGAAATCCAGAGATTGCCGTAGGCCGGCAGCGCCAGCCGCAGCATCTGAGGTCCGATGACGAACATCCAGCGCTGCCAGGCGTTCAGCCCAAGTGACTTTGCCGCTTCGGTTTGACCCGCTGGCACTGCCGCAATCGCGCCGCGAAACACTTCGGTCGCATAACCGCTGAAGACGACCGAGAGTGCGATAACGCCTGCGGTGAATGCGTTCACCTCCACATAGCGGCCGGCGATCTTGCTGGCGAGGGTCGTTCCGCCGAAGTAGATGAGCAGGATAATGAGAAGTTCTGGTACACCACGGACAACCGTCGTGTAGGCCGTCACGACGCTGGTGAGGCGCGGCTGTGCCGTGCCCTTCGAAATGGCCAGAAACAGCCCGAATGCCGTACCCAGGCAGCCGCTGACAAGAGCCAGGCTTATCGTCACGGCGAGTGCGACAACAAACTGAGTAGTAAAACCACCCATGGGGCACGTTCCTTGACTCGCAATACCGCGAGATACGACGGTCCGTGTCACCCAGACAAAGTCGTATAACCCAAGGTTGCGAATTGTTTTATTTGTAATTTGGAGTTAATTTAAGATGTTGCCCAATTATAGCGTGTGCAATTACACACTCAATCTATAATTTTTATTATTTTATCTATAACGCACCGTTATATACTGAGGCGGTTCGTTGCTCCCGGGTTGGCGTTATCCGCTTCCCGGGTGGGCGTTATCAGGGAAAGGAGCGCAGGGAATGGAGTTGCTGCAGAGCGACCTGAAGCTCCGTCAACTGAAGGTCTTCCGGGAAGTGTTGCGGGCCGGTTCGACAAGGCGAGCAGCGGTTGCGCTCGGGATAAGCCAACCGGCCGTCAGTCAACATGTGAAGCAACTCGAGACCACTCTCGGCATCACACTCTTCAAGAGATCAGCCAACCGCATCGTTCCCTTGCAGGAAGCCTGGGAACTCCTGCGAAACGTAGAACTTGCCCTGACGTCCCTGGATCGTCTGGAAGCGTCGATCTTCGCGATGAAGCACGAGGAAAAGCAGAGGATTGCGATTGCCGCACCTTCTGTTTTCGGTTTCGTGACGTTGCCCAAGGTCGTGGCGATCATCCACTCAAAGACCGCTTCAAACATCCGGTCGATTTCGGGAAGCTACGAGCAGATCGGCGAGCACATCCTGGCTGGGCGGGCGGATCTCGGAATCTCGAGGTTGCCACTGGATCCACGCCTGTTTGAATGGGCGCCGCTCGGGTCGGCACGGAACGTATGCATCTTCCATCCCGACCACCGCTTTTCAAAACAGACCTGTATCGAGGCTCACGACCTGGCAGGCGAAACGATCGTCGATATCGATCCGCAGTTCGCCGCCCACCAAATGAACTTCAATGCCTTGCGCTTCGCCGGCGTTGAGCCAGACATACTCGTGGAATTCGATTGCAACGGTCACGAAGCCGGATACGTTTCGGCTGGCCTAGGCATTTCGATAACCAATGAGATTATTGCGCGTGAATACGCGGCGTTTCATCTCGAAGCAAAACCGGTGGAACCGTCAGCGCTCTATCACTACGTTGCGATGTGGCAGAAGGGCAGGAACTTTTCCAGCGCTTTGAATATCTCGCTCGAGGCGATCATCGCCGCGTTTTCGAACGTGCCAACTTCGAGGGCGTGACAGTACCCGAGGCGCTCGTCTCTTTCGTCGGTGCTCTGTCCCTGAGCAACGAGCCACGGACCTGCGCCGCATCGGCTCATTGCTGGCTTAACTGGCAGCGAAACGAGCCTGCTCCTTGCGACGCCGCGCACGACGCGGGCAAGACTGACGTAAGAAGCCGCATAGGCAGTGGCTCTCAGGGAAGGGCATCGACACGTTTGGTCTTAAGGTGCCGGCGATCGTAGGGGCAGACCTAGTCTCGAAGCTCGCAGCCATGAAAATCGATCAAGGGTTACTGGTGAGTTTCGAGAGTTCGCCCCCGAAACTGATCTTTGACATCGCTACGGGGCGACTAAGCCGTCGACGCCGAGCCCTTGGAAATACGCATGAAGGCGTCGCCCGGGAATACCAGCACGGCGACCGCGGTTGAGGTCACGATCGGTTGATCATAAGAATTTGGCTTGCTGTCGATACAGGGGACAGCAATGATCACCGTTTACTCCGCTGTGCCATCGAAGGCCTAAAAGCCAGTTGTGCAAGCCCTCGGCAGGAGATTGTCATGAAGAAGCAGACTTCTCGTGAGGACACATCCGCCGTTCTGTCGAACATGGACAAGCTACTGCCCGATCTTGAGGCGCTCTATAAAGACATTCACGCCCATCCAGAACTGTCGATGCAGGAGACGCGAACAGCGGGCATTGCCGCTGAGAGGCTCAAGGAGGCCGGTTACGAGGTAACAGCCGGGGTGGGCAAAACGGGTGTGGTGGGACTGCTCCGCAACGGCAAGGGGCCGACGGTGATGCTGCGTGCCGACATGGACGCGCTCCCGATCGCCGAGAACACCGGCCTCGCCTATGCCAGCAAGGTCACGGCAAAGGACGCCGAAGGGAACACGGTGCCGGTAGGGCATATGTGCGGCCACGACATGCATGTCGCCTGGCTGGTCGGTGCGGCGACGCTCTTGTCGCAGACGCGCAAAAACTGGACGGGTACATTGATGGCCGTCTTCCAGCCTGGTGAAGAAACCGCCCAAGGCGCCCAGGCCATGATCGATGACGGCCTGCTTAAACGCTTCCCAACGCCTGATGTCGTGCTTGGCCAGCATGTCATGGTCGGTCCCGCGGGCACTGTCGCCGGCAGCGCCGGCCCAATCACCTCCGCGGCGGACGGCCTTCAAATCCGGCTGTTCGGGCGCGGCGCCCATGGCTCGATGCCGCAAGCGAGTATAGATCCCGTTGTGATGGCGGCATCGGTCGTCCTGCGACTTCAGACCATCGTGTCCCGCGAGGTTGCCGCCACCGATGCGGCGGTGGTCACGGTCGGTGTGTTGCAGGCCGGCACCAAGGAAAACGTCATTCCCGACGACGCCGTCATCAAGCTCAATGTGCGCACATTCGACGCCGGTGTACGCAAGCACGTGCTTGCGGCGATCGAGCGGATCGTCAATGCCGAAGCCGAAGCCTCGGGCGCCCCGCGCAAGCCGGAGATCACGCCGCTCGACCGCTATCCGCTGAATGTGAATGACGAGACCGCGAGCAACCGCATTGCCGAGGCTTTTCGCGGGTATTTTTCTGCCGATCGAGTAAAACACACAGGCCCCGCGCCGGCGAGCGAGGATTTCGGCTGCTTCGGCACCGCGTGGCAGGTGCCTTCGGTATTTTGGTTTGTTGGCGGCAATGATCCTAAGATCTATGCCAAGGCCAAGGCAGCGGGTAAGCTGAACGAACTGCCGGTCAATCACAGTCCACAATTCGCGCCGGTTCTGCATCCTACATTGGAAACAGGTGTGGAGGCGTTAATGGTTGGCGCGCTGGCCTGGCTTGGCGCGAACGCGAAGTGACGCCTTTGGGATGGGATGGGAGGTTTGTCGAGAACGGGCTGCCTTTGTCTGTGGGTCAGGCTCGTTTGCATGCTGTTTCGTGCTTTCGGTTCGATGCGCTAAGCTTGCGCGGGCGGAGCCGTCATGATCACCATTGAAACGTTTGTGCATGTTCTGGACCTGGTCGGCACCTTCGTCTTCGCGATCAGCGGCGCTGTTGCCGCGGTCAATCGTCGTCTCGACATTTTCGGCATCCTCGTTTTGTCTTTCGTGGCCGGGAATTTTGGCGGGATCACGCGCGATTTGCTGATCGGCGCAGTCCCTCCGGCTGCTCTCACGGACAGCCGATATCTGCTGGTTTCTGTGCTGGCAGGGCTCATCACGTTCTTCTGGTATGCCGGTGTCGACAGGCTGCGCAGCCCGATGCTTCTGTTCGATGCGGCGGGACTATCGCTCTTTGCAGTCGCGGGCGCGCAGAAGGCTATCGAGTTCGGGTTGAACCCGGGAATGGCCGCCCTCCTTGGTATGTTGACAGGTATCGGCGGCGGCATGACCCGCGACGTTCTTCTCGCAGAGATCCCACAAGTGCTGCGTTCTGATCTCTATGCCATTGCTGCACTCGCTGGCGCATCCATCGTCGTCATCGGCGATAAGCTAGGTCTTTCCTATGGCATCTCGGCATTGGCTGGAGGGCTCTTATGCTTCGGCCTTCGCTTCATGGCAATCAGATACGATTGGCGTCTGCCTGTCGCACATCTGTCGGCCCGAGGACGGGTGGCAGCAGACCCTTCGAACGAGGAAGATCCGCGCTGAATTTGTTGGCGATCGCCATGCCAACGCCAGCTAAACATGACCTGCTGCCAGCTTTGTGGCGCCTGCCCGGCCAAGATGGATATCCGAGCTTATCATCGGTTTTGGTCACCTGACAGGAATTTGACTGGCGCCTGTCCTTGATTAAGCGGATACTGTTGTTGGGTCGGTCGGAAACGCCGGAGGGCCTCATGACCATACACAAGGTCGGCTACCTGATCGGCAGCCTCGCCAAGGGATCGATCAATCGCAAGCTTGCAAAGGCACTCGTTCAGCTTGCCCCGCCAGAGCTTGAGATGTCGGAGATTTCCTTCAAGGATTTGCCGCTCTACAGCTACGACTACGATGCCGACTTTCCACCTGTCGCTCGCGCTTTCAAAGACTCCATTGCCGCTGTGGAGGCAGTGCTTTTCATAACGCCCGAGTACAACCGCTCGATCCCAGGCGGGCTGAAAAACGCGATCGACTGGGCGAGCCGCCCATATGGCAAGAATTCCTTCGCTCGAAAGCCGTCGGCCGTCATTGGGACATCACCAGGGACCATCGGAACCGCCGTGGCCCAGCAAAGCCTGCGCAGCGTGCTGAGCTTCTGCAATTCGCCGCAGATGAATGCTCCGGAAGCCTACATACAGTTCACGCCGGGCCTGATCACGGACAGCGGCGAAGTGACGGTTGAATCCACCGAGCAGTTTCTGCGCAACTACATGGCGGAGTTCCATATGTTCATTGCACGGGTACTCCAGGTGCTTCCCAAAGACGCCTGATGTCCCTTCAAGTGTCTAAGCGCTGTCACGGCGTTGCGTTTTCCGATACCGTCGCGGCTGGCAACTGATCGTTGGCAGCCTTTCACCAGGGAGGTTCTCGTGATCGAAAGCCGCGCCGATCGCTCCGGCGACGCCGACGCGCGCCGCCACCAGAAGGGGCGGTGACCAAGGTCGCAGGCCTTCCCGCAGCGATCCCGACAATCCGTGGTGACCTAGCGGGACATGATTGGGGTCCGTGCGTTCCGCATATTCTCTGGTGTCAACCGCCTGGGTGCGAGCAGACGCGCCCTGTCGGCGGTGGCCGCAAGTGAGAAGTCGCCAATGGCGGGAGCGTTCATGACGCTTGCGAAGAGCAGGTTCAATTCCCGATTGAGCGCACGCAGACGGCTCAGAGAGCCGTTGGGTCGGGGGCGGGTCGGCTGGTGCGTCACCAGCGCGGTCCAGGATTCGTGCATGGCCAGTGCGGCCGTGTGGCGGAGCCGATCCTCGTCGGCCGTACCGATGGCCTCCGCAAAGCCCGCGACGGCTTGTCCCGCCGCCGCGACGGCCACCTTTTCCAGTCCTCTGGGCCAGACGAGGACGCCCGCCATTTGGGTCAGCCATGCGAAAGATCCGCCAGCCAACACCAGGAGGCCGACCTGAGCAATGGTCAGATAGTCTCTGGGCATGGCCGTGCCGGCAGCGCAGGCAAGTCTTCGCTCTATCGGAACGCTGGCATTCGTGACGTCCAGATCGCTAGGCCGATGATGACGATCAATATCCAGAAGAGCGAATTGAAAAGCATGCGAACAAGGTCGCGGTTTTGGTCTATGGAAACGCCAAGCCGATCGGAGAGAATGTCGCCTGGCGCGATAAACAGCCAGAGTATGAACCGACCGAGCCTTGCCATGCCCATTCCTTGCCTCTCCAGCCAGACAGCAAAGCACCAACCCGGGCGCAAGTCGAGCGCGTCATACCCGAAACGCGCCGGCCCGTGCCTCGCGATCAGGTCGGCAATCTGCAGTCGGGTCGAGTTCGCATAGTTTGAAGCAAAGGTGATGTGTGCTTGATCGGCCCCGCCAAGATGACAAGCGCGCTGCTAGACCGCCTCACCGATCACTGCGAGATCGCTGAGACTGGCAACGAATCCTGGCGCTTCAAGAGCCGCTCTCAAAGCTGAAGTCCGAAAGCCAATCGCAGCCCAGCCGACCAATACCGGCACGCCCAAGGAAAGGGCGGCACGCGTCGCGAATGGCCAGCGGCGCCCGGTGGGGCGTCAACTTGAACAACGCGTCCGGTCGAAAGGAAGGCGAGGGCGGAACGGACGGGGTCGATCGGACTGGGGTCATTCGAGTCATGTTCATTTTTTAGAAACAAGATCGGATGACCATACGCTGAGCCAGACATCGTTAACCTTAGTTCGGGGGACGTTCTCTAAAGCCACGGCCTTCCTGCCGGCAACACCCATAATTTCTGGAAATGCAGCTATCAGGTGAATAAATTTTCCTGATACACCCCATCATCGTAGCTTCCTGCATCAACCTCGCAGGGAAAAAGCACGATGACTGAAGACATGTTACACGTGACGGCATGGCACAATGGCGAGAAGGAGTATTCGCCGTTTTCCGAAGCTGAGATGAAACGGCGCCAAAACGATATTCGCCGCTGGATGGCCGAGAACAATGTGGATGCGACGCTGTTCACATCCTACCATTGCATCAACTATTATTCCGGCTGGCTCTACTGCTACTTCGGCCGCAAATACGGCATGGTTATCGACCACAACAAGGCGACCACGATTTCGGCCGGTATCGACGGCGGCCAACCCTACCGCCGCAGCTTTGGCGATAACATTACCTACACCGACTGGCGCCGCGACAATTTCTATAGTGCAGTGCGCCAACTCACTGCCGGCGCCAAGCGCATCGGTATCGAGTTCGACCACGTCAACCTCGACTTCCGCCGTCAACTTGAGGAGGCACTGCCAGGCGTCGAATTCGTAGATGTTGCTCAGCCGTCAATGTGGATGCGCTCCATCAAGTCGCTGGAAGAGCAAAAGCTGATCCGCGAGGGGGCACGCGTCTGCGACGTCGGCGGTGCCGCCTGCGTGGCTGCCGTGAAGACAGGCGTGCCGGAGCATGAGGTAGCAATCGCAACAACCAGCGCCATGATCCGCGAGATCGCGAAGTCGCACCCTTATGTCGAGTTGATGGACACCTGGACCTGGTTTCAGTCGGGGATCAACACCGACGGCGCCCACAATCCGGTTACCAACCGCCTCGTCCAGTCAGGCGACATCCTGTCGCTCAACACATTCCCCATGATCTTCGGCTACTACACCGCGCTCGAACGCACGCTGTTTTGCGATCATGTCGACGACGCCAGTCTCGACATCTGGCAGAAGAACGTCGCCGTCCACCGCCGCGGGCTTGAACTGATCAAGCCGGGCGCGCGCTGCAAGGACATCGCGATCGAGCTCAACGATATGTACCGGGAATGGGATCTGCTGAAGTATCGCTCCTTCGGCTACGGGCATTCCTTCGGTGTGCTTTGCCATTATTATGGCCGCGAGGCGGGCGTCGAATTGCGCGAGGACATCGATACGGTGCTGCAACCCGGCATGGTCGTCTCGATGGAACCGATGGTGATGCTGCCGGAAGGCATGCCTGGTGCCGGTGGCTATCGCGAACACGACATCCTGATCGTGAAGGAGAGCGGAGCGGAAAACATCACCGGCTTTCCTTTCGGCCCAGAGCATAACATCGTCGGCGGCTGACGAAGTGTTTTATATCCCACACCAGTGGCATCGTGGGAGGTCGGGCCAGCCAAATCGGCCCGACCCATACTCTGCGTCGCCTGTTTACGGCCTCATCCACGAGTTAGTCATCTATCTGATAAGCGTGTTAACGTCAGACGCCCCTGTGAAGCGCAGCGATTCTGCTTTGAGTGCACGTGAAAAAAATGTCGGCGAGGAGATATCGCAGGCACCCCCAAATTGGCCATTTCCATACTGATGGAGCTGGCGGACTGGCATACCTGGTACCTTGATGACGCAACTTGCCTGGCGGTGGTGCGTCAGTTTGAAATTAGGGATTGGGAAAACTGCGCGAAGCGCGCGTGATGTGCAGCCCATGCAGAAGTGTCGGCGCACGTCCAACCGATAGCATCGATGATCCCTGAGTAAGCTCCTTGTCGTTCTCAATAATCGGCTCATGTTGGGGCAGGCGCTTCTAGCCGCTATGCCCGATCGGCATTGTGCTTGGACGCTTCCACCTTCGCTTTTTGACACGCACGGAAATGGAGTCCGTGCCAATCGTCATGTCTGCGACGTAGCTGTCGCTTCCAATCTTGCTGACGTCGATAAGGGCCATCGCCATCCGTGCTTTCCACCAAGCTCGGCTGTTTTCGCCTGGGTCGGCAAACGTGACAGGCGTTTCGTCATGTTTCAATTGAAACACTGCGCTGTGGCGGCGATCATCTGTCACAACCATCAGGCAGCCACACGCAAACGCATCCGGCCTTCAGCCTCCATGTGCAAGTCCGAAGGCAGAAATTCTGTCGGTAGATACGGACATACTATTCGCTCGACGGTGCGAGCCTCAGCGTGGAAATTCGACTTCCAGCGCCTGGACGATGCCGCTTACGCAAACATCCAGCAGGATGTCGCCCTTCGCCTTCGACGCCTCCTTGGGCGACGACAGTGTGCCGCTCGGCGGTGTCCATTCAGGCTTGGGCGGGTAGACATCATAAGGCGGGAAGCTCGCCGGTTTATGATCAACGGCGCGCTCAAGATGAACGAAGTTCGGATACAGCGCCAGCATCAGCGACGTCTCGAGCACGCCGCCATGCTCGAGGTCCCAGCCGGCGAACCCGTCCGGATAGAGGCGTGCGATGGTCGCCTTGTCGACGAAATCCCAATACGACAGCACGACGATCTTCATGTCGCCAATGCCCCCCCAGCGTAGTTCGCGCAGCGCCAGATCGATGCCCTCGACGATGAACCACGAGTTCTCAAAATGACCGTTCACAAAGCAGATCTTGCGCACGCCGTGGCGGGCGAACTCCTTGATGACGTCGCGGAGTGCTGCGACCAGCGTCGCACCATCCAGGCTGGTCGTACCCGGCAGGTGATTGCCGCCGCCAGACTTCTGATGCGACTTGTAGCCATAGGTGAAGGGCGGCGCGACCAGTGCGCCGATTTTCCCGGCGACGCGTCGGGAGAATTCGACGGGCAACAGCACGTCGACATGCATGGGCATGTGATGACCATGCTGTTCCATCGATCCGACCGGTAGGAGGATGGGCACCGAGCCGCCGCGAACCATTTTGTCATAGTCCGGCCACGGCAGCTCGGCGGCAAATACTGTGGCATCCGGCATGACGGTCTCCCAATTTTTCGGCTGTCGCACTACTGATTAACGGCGAGAGCCGTGATATGGAAAATTTATATTCATGATCCACGTATGAGAAATCCAAATCCATGCGCAACATAATCAACTTCCAGACCGACCTGTTGCGGACCTTCGTGTCGGTAATCGATCTTGGCGCCTATACAAAGGCAGGTGATGCGCTTGGGCGTACCCAGCCGGCCATCTCGCTGCAGATCCGCCGGCTTGAGGAACTGGTCGGCGCGCCCCTCATCAAACAGGTCGGACGCACACTGCTCCTGACCAGCGAGGGGGAGATGCTGCTCAGCTATGCTCGCGAGATGCTGCGGCTCAACGATGAGGCCGCCTCCTATTTCAACCGCGCGAAGATAGCCGGCGTACTGCGCATCGGCCTGCCGAACGACTATGCGGTCGCCTTCCTGCAGGGCGTCATCACCGAATACACCAGCCAGCATCCGGGAATTTCACTGGAAATCCATTGCGGCTGGAGCGCCGACATTCTCGATCGGTTGCGCGCCGACGAACTCGATCTGGCTGTGGCGATGGTCAACAACGAGCGTTCGCAGTACCTGTCCCGTTCCTGGATCGAGCGACCGATCTGGGCTGCTGCTGAAGGGGCGCGCTTCGATTTGGGAACTGGGGTGCATTTGGCGGCGCACCCGGAAGGTTGTGCCTATCGCGCCCGCATGATCCAGTCTCTTGATGCCGCAGAAATCCGGTGGCGGGTGGCCTACACGGGCTCCGGCATCGCGGGGTTGCAGAACGCCGTGGTGAATGGGCTTGGCGTCAGCGCGCTGACTCGCTACACGATGCTGCCTGGCATGCGCGTTCTTGACGAAACGGACGGGTTTCCAGCGCTCGCAGAAATCCGTGTCGGTCTGTTCTACAAGCATCCCCGCCTGTCTGACGCGGGTATCAGGCTGGTCAACCACATCGTCGCGCGTCTGGATGAAGCCGGTGTCTCCGGCGACCCCGTGCGGCGGCCGATCGAGTTGGATCGGCAATAAGCGATACAAATGCATTTATTATAAGAATTAATTTTCCAAATAGCTCAACCCTTCCTAGGCTTGCTGGACAACAAGCCAAGGGGAACAACCATGACAATCAAAAAAAGCTTGTCCGGCGAACGCACGCGCCGCGATCTTCTAAAGGGTGCAACTATCCTGGGCGGCGGTGCTCTTGCAATGCCGTTCCTCAGCCGGCTGGCTTTCGCCGAGCCGGTCGAACTCAATATGCTCGCCTGGTATGGCCATGCCGAGCCTGACGTGGTTGCCGAGTTCGAGGCTGCGAACAACGTCAAGTTCAAGCCCAAATACTACACCGGGGGCGACAACATGCTCGGGCTGATCGCGCAATCGCCTCCCGGAACATTCGACGTCATCCTGTCGGATGCCGAATACGTGCAGCAGCTCAACGCGGCCGGCTATATCGAGAAGCTCGATCCCGCCGATTACCCGTTCGATGAATTCTTTCCCGAATTCCAGCATTTTCCGGGGCATTGGCAGGGCAACGATCTCTATTCCGTCATCACGCGCTTCGGCTTCCTCGGCGTTGCTTACAATACCGAAGCGATCACCGAGAAGGAGGCCTCGACCTACAATGTCTACTGGGCCGAGAAGCTGAAGGGCAAGGTCGGGCATTTCGATTGGCATCTCCCCAATCTCGGCCAGATCAGCCTGCTCAACGGCAACGCCACGCCGTATGATATCAATGATGCGGCCTGGAGCGCCGTGCAGGAAAAGACCAGATCGCTGCGCCCCCAGATCGGCGGATTCTTCGACTACGGTGGGACCTTCTCGTCGCTTCAGAACGGCCAGATGCTGGCCATGGCGGGCATCGGCGACTGGATAACCGGGGCGCTGGAGAAGGGCGGCGCAAAGGTACGCACCGCCATTCCGGAGGAGGGCGGCCTGCAGTTCACCGAATCTTTCTCGATCGGCAAAGGGTCGCAAAAGGCCGATCTGGCGAAGAAATGGATCCAGTACATCACGTCCGCCAAGGGGCAGGTAAAGTCGGCCAATATGGTGGCCTATCCGTGCCTTATCCCGAACAAAAAGGGCTGGGAGCTCTTGGCCACTGAAACCCCGGCGGAAGCCAAGCGGCAGGGCATGCTGCTCAACGAGAGCAATGTGATGGACATGATCCGCAACGGACGCATCAAATATCGTCAACTGCCCGTTCAGCAGAGCCTTGAAGACTGGAACGACTTCTGGTCCGAATACAAGGGATCGTAACGGTCAGAAACTGCCGGGTGGGGCTCGAAGGCTCGCCCGGCATCCTTTGAGGCCTCGCCGTGCACCGTGCGGACGGATGAGCCGTGTTCAATCGGGCGGGGCCTGTGCCAATGCGAAAGTCGATTACACTATACGGCCTGACATTTTCGCTGCCGATGCTGGTCTGGCAGGTGCTGTTCTTCCTGGCGCCGCTTGTCTTTCTGATCGCTCTCAGCTTCTGGACGGTCAAAAACTTCCGTATGGAACCGGATTTCAATCCGGACAACTGGGTAAGGATGCTTGGCCGTGGCGTCTTCTGGGACGCCTATTTCCGCACGCTGTGCCTGTCAGGCGCCGCCGCGATCATCACCAGCGCACTGGCATTCCCTTGCGCCTACGGCATCGCCTTCAAGCTGTCCGAAACGGCTCGGCGTTGGGCCGTGTTCTTGATGGTCATACCATTCTTCACCTCTTATCTGGTGCGCGTCTATTCCTGGCAGATCTTCCTGTCCGACAACGGCATCATCAACGCACTGCTCACCCATGTCGGCGTCGGCCCGTTCGGGATGCTGAATTCAACCTTCGGCACGATGGTCGGCTACCTGACCTTGTGCTTCCCGCTGGTGGTGCTTTTACAGCTGTTCAGCCTCATTTTCGTCGACAGAACGCTGATCGAGGCCGCCCATAATCTGCGCTGCGGGCGGCTGCGCACCGTGTTCGAGATCGTCGTGCCGGCGGCCAGGGTCGGACTGGTGATCGCGGCGCTATTCTGCTTCATTCTCACTTTCGGTGATTTCGTCAGCCCGCTTTATCTTGGCGGCGGCGATCCGCCGACGCTATCGATCCTGATCACCGATACGACCAAGTCGGGCCAGCAATGGCCGCGCGCTGCCGTCATCGCCTTGACCATGATCGCGACCCTGCTTGCGGTGGCATTCGCGGCCGTGAGCTACGCCTATAGGGAGCGCGGACGATGAACCACTTGAACCGCAGCCGGCTGGTCGACTGGGCGCTGAAGCTCTACATCGCCTTCTCATTCGCCTTCATCTTCGCGCCAATCGCGGCAAGCTTCGTCTTTTCGCTCAATGTCGACCGCTTCCCGTCGCTGCCGCTTGGTGGCTTCTCGACCATCTGGTACGAGGCCGTCTATGCCGACCCGCTGGTCTGGGAAGGCCTGCGCAACACCTTGATCGTCGGCGCCACCGTCTCGGTGCTGGCCACTGCGATCGGCTTCGGCGCCGCGTACACAGATTTCCGCTACAAATTCTTCGGAAAGCCGCTCTACGTGGCACTGGCGCTGCTTCCGCCGACCATTCCGGTGGTCATCCTCGGCCTCGCCATGCTGGCCTTCTTGTCGAATGTCAGCCTGTCGGGCGAAATCCACTCCGTTATCATCGCCCATGTGGTGATGTGCGCTCCCTTCGCCATGGCGATCTGCCGGCTGCGGCTGTCCCAGATGGACCCCTCGCTGGAAGCCGCGGCGTGGAACCTCGGCGCCTCGGAATGGATGGCTATGCAGCATGTGATCGTCCCTTTCTGCCGGCCAGCGATCTTCGCAGCGCTGTTCATCACCATGGCAGTGTCATTCGACGAATTTGCCGTCGCCTGGTTTGTATCCGGGCTGCACGAGACGCTGCCGGTCAAGGTCCTCGGCTTCCTGCAAGGCCAGGTCAGCCCGCGCATCAACGTCATCGGCACCTTCGTGTTCCTGGCTTCGATGACCCTGGTGGTCCTCGCTCAACTCCTCCTCATGAAACGCAACGTCGCCCAGATCAGTGGCGGCAAAGCGGAGACACAGACATGATCGAAGAAGCTCTCGTCGTCTTTAACGGCGTGGTCAAAAGGTTCGGCGCCTTCGTCGCCGTCGAACGCATGGATCTCGATATCCGCAAGGGCGAGTTCCTGGCCATCATGGGGTCGAGTGGCTGCGGCAAGACGACGACACTCAGGATGTTGGCCGGACTCGAGGCGCCGACCGAGGGCGAAATCCGCTTGGCCGGCAAGCGCATCAACGATTTGCCGACGTGGCGTCGCGACACGCCAATGGTGTGGCAGAGTCTGGCGCTGTTCCCCTTCCTGACCGTGCGCGAGAACGTCGAGTTCAGCCTGCGAATGCGCGGCGTCGACAAGGCGGAGCGCGCCCGGCGTGTCGACAAATGGCTGGAGCGAATGCAGATCACAGAATTCGCACAACGCAACGTCGCGCACCTCTCCGGCGGGCAGCGCCAGCGCGTGGCGCTCGCCCGTTCCCTTGTGACGGAACCGGGAATCCTGTTGCTCGACGAGCCGCTCTCGGCGCTCGACGCACATCTCAAGGTTCGCATGCAGACTGTGCTGTCGAACCTGCAGAAGGAGCTCGGGATTACGTTCGTCTATGTGACACACAGCCAGTCCGAGGCTTTTTCGATGGCCGACCGCGTCGTCATCATGAGCCGTGGTCGTATCGAACAGATCGGTAATCCGCAGGAGATCTACCGGGCCCCGCGCACACGGTTCGTCGCGGAATTCCTGGGCTCCTCGAACGTCTTTGCCGGCAAAGTCTCCGGGATCAGCAGCGATGCGGTCAGGATCGCCACGCCAGCCGGAGAGTTTGACGTCGCGCCGAACCCGGCAAAGGCATTGGCTAAGGGTGACAAGGCGACGTTCGTCGTGTCGGGTGACCGCGTGCAGTTGAGCAACCGCCAGCCGGCCACCAGCAACGCGATGCGAGCCTCAGTGGTTGGCGAGGAGTTTGTCGGTGCCACTGCCGTCATCCATCTCGAAGGGGTAGACGGCATCGAACTCAAGGCACAGAAGAGCCACGACGAGTTGGAGCAGCTGAATTTGATACCCGGCGCCACTATCTGGGTGTCGTGGCGCGCCGACGCGAGCCACATCCTGCCTGGGGAATAGGAGGATTGGTATTGCGTTTTGGCTTCCTGCTCGCCCGAAACTTTACACTTTCCCCACTGTCGCTGTTTCTCGACACACTGCGCCTTGCGGGCGATGACGACGACCGCAGCCGGCGTGGGAAGTTCGACTGGCAGATTATTGGAGAGAGGGGTCTTCCAATCCGCTCGAGTTGCGGTGTTGAGTTACTGCCCACGAGGCAAATCACGGATCCGCAGGAATACGACAATATCGTTGTTGTCGGGGGATTGCTCAACGGCACGCAGTACCTCAGCGGCGAAAAGGAGGCCTTTCTCCGACGGGCCGCACAGCGAGATGTGCCGCTTACTGCTTTATGCACCGGCAGTTTCGTACTGGCGCATTATGGTCTGCTCGACAACTATCGAGCCTGCGTGAGCTGGTTTCACGTCAAGGAATTTCGAAACGCATTCCCACACGTCCGCGCGCACGCGGACACTTTGTTTTCAATTGATGGAAATCGCTCCACCTGCGCTGGAGGTGCCGGCGCAGCTGACTTGGCCAGTTACTTTGCCTCTAAGCATGCTGGCGGCAAGGCGGCAGAGAAAGCCGCGAAGATTTTGGTCCTAGACAGAATCAGAACAGGCCGTGACGCGCAGCCCAACGGAGAGCTGTTTCCGAAGGCCAAAAGCCGCCACATCAGGCGTGCTTTGCTTCTGATGGAAAGTAATCTGCAGGAAAAAATCACGGTGACGGAAATCGCCAGCAAACTTGGGATTTCACGTCGCCAGCTTGAGCGATTGTTTGCCACAGAAATACAAACGGGCCCCGTGGCGGCCTATCTTGCGCTGCGCTTGCACTATGCGAGAACCCTATTGGGAACCAGCGACCTGCAAATCAGTGAAATCGCTTACAGGTGTGGTTTTCCAAATGCCGGACATTTTAGCCGCGTCTATCGTCAGCATGCAGGTGTTGCTCCGTCAGAGTCTCGACGGGCTTGATTGGCACCGGCCAGAAAAACGGTTTCGTCTGCCAAATCCTCGCCATAAGCCTAAAACCAGGCCGATGCCGGAGGCCGCCCGACGCGCCCACAACATCAAATCGAAGGTGCGTTCGAGCGTCGAGCATGTCTTTGCCAAGCAGAAGAGCCCTATGGAGCTGTTCATCCGAACCATTGGCATCGCACGCGCCATGCCGACGAAGATCGGCATGGCCAACATCCTCTGCAGTATGAAGCGTCCGATCTATCTGGACCGCGTCGCCATCGCATGAACCGCCGCCGAAAGGGCCGCGCGTCGCCGCAAAAGTGAGGTGTTGACGCCGATGAGCGCGGTTGCGCGCCGAAACCTGTCGGTCACCCTTCAGCCGGCACTTTGATCGAACCGTCCAGCGTCGCCAGGGGCAGACGGCATTCACGAACGCGCTCCCGGAATTGGGCCTACCCGAATAGTGGAAGCAAAAAAGCTGCGGCCAAATGACAACGAAATTCGTTTGTCAAATTGATGTGAGGCAATACACTCAGGATTGTTCTATGGCGTGTGACGAAAAAGTTTAATGTAAATTATATCGACGATAAGTTTTCATGATATCAATAAACAACGAGGCAATATAGGTCTATGTCGGATGCCGAGAAGTGCACACTGTGATCGCCTGCGATGTATATTTACCGAGGCTGGAGTTCTACAATGATGCTTTCTCTCTCGTTCCCAACGCGCTCGGCAGAGGACGTGGCCGACGCTTATGTACGGTCCAGAGGTACTTCGGGATTCTTGTCGACGGCTCGCGCGATCCAGGCAATGCGTCTTTGTCTGCCAAATTGCGATGCGACCGATCGGGAGTTAGAGAAAATTGTCGTAGCCGCGGCCATTAAGCGTGGTGTTTCTATCAAACTCGACGTTGCTAGCGCGGCAGTACCCGCGTGTACGAACGTCTTAAGATGAGACGAGCAGACCGCCCGCGTAACCGTCCGTTCCCAACCACGCTCGATGCGTTCACCTGCAACCGCTGCCACTCGCGCGTCTCTATCCTCTAGAAATTCTCTTGGAGTATTTGTCATGCCCATTGAAAAGGAAAAAGCTGGTTTAACTCAAACTGTTAGAATTCGAGAGCTCTACTCCGATGACACTGTCGTGGCGCTCAATGCCGCTCTTTTGGAACGTGGCGTCGAAATTGGACAGATTATCTCTGTGCTCAATGTCCCGGGGCAAGCGATGGGGCGACCCGTACCGCCGCAGTTCCGCGTTCTTTATCGGTCCAATTGACGTCGAAATAATTGTCGACCTATGACCGCAAAGATCAAGATATTTTGGAGACGAGCCGGAGGCGGTCCGGAAAGGAATGACGATATGAGCGGCTTGGATAAGAAGGAGAGCACCGGGTCCACCATGAGTAGTGGTGCACCAGCGCCAAGTGATCGGAACTCCCTGTCAATCGGATCGAAGGATCCTCTTCTGCTGCACGACGTACATTTTCTGGAACAGATGGCGCATTTCAACAGGGAGAAGGTTCCAGAACGGCAGCCTCACGCCAAGGGAGCAGGCGCGTTCGGCACGTTTGAAGGCACGGAGGATATGTCCGCGTTCACCAAGCATCGTTGTTCCAGAGCGGCGCGAATACCGACATGCTCGCCCGGTTCTCGACTGTGGCCGGCGAGTCAGGAAGCCCCGACACCTGGCGCGACGTGCGTGGGTTCTCGCTGAAATTCTATACCGACGAAGGCAATTACGACCTCGTCGGCAACAATACGCCAGTGTTCTTCGTGCGCGATCCGATGAAGTTCCCCCATTTCATCCACAGCCAGAAGCGCCTTCCCGACTCAGGCTTACGCGACAACCACATGCAGTGGGATTTCTGGACCAGCAACCCCGAAACCGCCCATCAGGTCACCTATCTGATGGGGGAACGCGGCTACCGCGCACCTGGCGCCACATGAACGGCTATGGCTCCCACACCTACATGTGGATCAATGCCAAGGGCAAGAAATTCTGGGTCAAATATCATTTCCATACCAGCCAGGGCATGGCGTTCTTCAACAACGCCGAGGCGGCGGACGTTGCAGGCAGCGATGCCAACTTCCATCGCCGCGACCTGTTCGAGGCGGCTGCGACAAGCGCGGCCTGGCGCTTACGTTCGTCAAAGATCGGTCCGCTCAGTTCCGCGACGCCCTTGTCTACGTTCACGTGAATCAGGCTGTTACGGGCCCACGTTTGGCTCTCAAGTTCTGCGAGTGTATTCTGGCGGATCTGTTCGTCTCCGACGTCCGTCGAACCCTGCATTGGAAGGACTCGAAGCAATGCACGCAGAAGATCCGAGCGAGCGATTATGCCGGCAACTTTCCCGTCTTCCACCACCGGGAGGCGTTTGACATTGTGGCGGGCCATGAGTTCGACGGCTTCTACGAACGATGCTTCGCGAGCCGTCGTGACGACACTGTCGGACATCACCTCGTCGACCCGCTGTCCGTTGGCGTGAACATATTCATCAGCGACTTTTCCGGGACTGACAAGAAATTCAAGCCAACGCCAGCGCTTGCGTTTCGTACCAGTTCTCCCCGGCGGAGAAAATCGCCTTCGCTGACAATTCCCACCAGCGGGCCATCGCTGCGAATGACTGGGAGGCCGCTGATCTTCTTTGAGAGCATCAACCTTGCCTTATCGGCGATCGACGCGGATGGCTCAATACCAACAGCTGGTGATGTCATTACTGCTTGGACCTTCATGTTTCATCTCCTTCAAGCAACAACTGCTGCAGCTTTCGGTCACAATGGAGGACCTCGGGTTTCTGACCGTCTGGCTGCCTGCTTGGGTGTGGCGGTGCCAAACAACCTGTCCCAAAGCCCAGTGGTCACGCCGAAGTTTCCGTCGCCGTCGATGTGGTGGTGCAGAGCATGTCTTTGCTTAAGCCTGTAGACATAGCCTGCATGCGGGGGGTGCCAATGATGAAGGATGTGGTGGATGCATACGTACCACAAATAACCGATCATCAAGCCGCTAGAAACGGCGCTGGCCATTCCGAAATTTGTGACGAGCCATATTGGCAAGAACACCAGTAGTCCATGAGCCGAAAGGCTCAGCCACGAAGGCGTGCCCCGCGACGCGGTCTCGTTGACATGGTGATCATGGTGTAAATCCCTGATCAAAGGAACGTGATGTAAGACCGCCCGGTGAAGCCAGTATTCAATCAGGGTCCACAATGCAACAAAGCTTCCGCAAGTGACGATCCACCAGGCCGCGCCGCTCAGCCCGGCTTCAGCCAGACCGCTGGCTGCGAGGGCTGCTATCAAGAGCGGGTAAACAACGAAGTCGCTGTAGTAACCAATCGGGCTCAATTGCATTTCAGACCCGTTCGTTTCTGGCTTCCGGAGGCATCGCATCGGGGATGTTGCACCCCACACGGCAGTCAAAGAGGGTAGGGCGGTCTGTCGGTCGAACCTTTCGCTGCCTCGTCCCGAAACTAGACAAACATCATAACCACGATCGCGCCGACAACTATCAAGACAAGACCGGCGATCAGCATCGGCAGCAAACTGTTGTCCTGGTCGATTCCAGACTCAAACTGCTTGATTACCTGCTTTTCGTTCTTCTTTTGGTCAATCATGACTCGTCTCCATCCGAGGAAAAGCACGTCGTCGATGCACCGACCGTGGCGGCTGTCTCCAAATCGGAGACGAGATGGTGGTGCTCTTCATTCTTCGCGTCACAGTCGCTCTGTCTCCAGCGACAGAAAAAGACAGAGCCTTATCCGCTGCCCCGCTGCGCGCCGTTGCGACCAGGCAGCGGCCCGCCAAGGAAGTCCTCAGGCATCAGCGTGACGTCGGCCAGCGTGTAGCCGTCAAGGGTGTTCTGGAAAGAGGCCATCGCTTCGCCAAACATGCCCGAAAGCTTGCAACAGCGAGTGAGCACGCATTGGTTTCCGGTGGCGAAGCACTCTACGAGCGCGAAATCCGGCTCGGTCAGCCGTATGACGTCGCCGATGCGAATCATTTCGGGCTGACGCCCGAGAACCAAGCCGCCGGAGCGACCGCGGATGGCCTTTAGGTAGCCGCTGCGCGTCAGAGCATTGGCAACCTTGTTGAGGTGCGTCCTCGACACGTTAAAGACGCGCGAAGCTTCCTCGATCGTGATGAGACGACCGCCCGATGCGGCCGCATACATCAGCATTCTCAACGCATAATCCGAAAAGTTGGTCAACCGCATGGATGGCTCCTCCAATGATCGTCGTGCTGTTACAGGAACCGATCAGAAGCCAGTCTGGCATTACAGCCCTTCTTCGGTGATCGGTTCGATGCCAATCGTGGTCTCGCCGCGGTTGAAAGCGACCGCAAGGCGAAAACTGTGAGCGATGCGCAGCGCGCGATCCATGAACAGCGCTGCGACCTTGGGCGGGCAGATGCGGCGCACCGTTGCGCGAAACAGCTTCAGCCAACGCCGGAAATGTGTCTCGCCAAGGCCGGGGATCGCCAGATGTGGCGGCAATGGCCGCCCTTCATATCGTGATGTTCGCAGCATTGTCGCTGACCAGAAATCGCACATCTTCGCCAGATGGCGCGGCCATTCGTCCGGATCGATCCTGCTTTGGAAGATGGGGCCGAGCAGCTCATCGCTGCGAATTTCATCGTAGAAACCGTGAACCACACCGTGGATCATGGCCTCGTCGAGCACTTCAGGCAACGGAACGCCGTCGATGACAATCGTTCTCGCGCTTGGACCATTCCCAGTCATCCGCCCGCTCCGTTTTTCGCACGGCCAAGCCGCCGTTTAATATCGTCGTCCACCATCTGCCGGGTCGATGACGGTTCACATGCCGGATAAACCTCGACGTTGTGAATTCCACGCGAGATCGAGGCAACGGACTGTACGGCCAGCTTTGTACGGCTGATGACCCGATAGCCGATGTGAGCGACTTCCTCGACGCTAGCAGCGAAAATGGGCAACCTTGCAGCCGTGTCATGGGATGATGATCGATGGATTTGCATTCCTATGATGTCTCAGCCTGTGAATTCCAGCCAGCATCCCCGCTAAAAGATATATTGTCAATCTATGTTTTAGAGAAGACAGCCATAAAACGGGAATGCAATTGCAAGGTAGGTTTTCTGCTGGACGTGCTGTTGGTGCTACACTCGGCGAAAGGATCGTGATTGCCAGGACGGCCGGGCGGGCCTTCGCGAGTGCCTCTCTTTCGCGCCTGCGAGAGATCTAGCTCGTTGCCGAAGGAGTCACGATCAACCGGGAGGCTACGTCGTAATTGGCACTCTTACTGTCTGTTGAACGCTTTCACGCCCAGACAGAAGCGGAGACAGAAAGGCCCGTTGTGACGGTTGACGCCAGCACACAATGCCAGCGGCGTACGTCCGCAACTAATGCGTCTAGGCATTGCTCAACTGCCTAGGCATGAAGCCCGGCCTGGTAAGTGTGCGAATTGGTGGAAATCGCCGGACGCAGGTCAGCATCGAGTATCGCCATCAGCTCACCGGCTGACTGTGCCTCTCGCAGTCCCTCTCGAGTCCGAGGTGCCCGAAGCACCCGGCACACCTGTGAAAGAGCGGGAAGGAAGGCGGAAGCGGCGGAGCGCGGCCAGAGCAACGTGTAAACGATATCGACGGGATCGTCGTCTGGTCCGTTGAAATCGATAGGCGGAGCCAGTCGTGTGAAAGACGCGACAGGCGAAGAGATCATGTCGAACAAAGCGTGCGGGATCGCCACGCCGCGGCCGATACCCGTCGAGCCGAGGAACTCGCGGTGCAGAAGACTACGGAGAACCATCTGCTCGTCCAGCCCGGATCTCCGTGCAATCCTGACGGCGATCCTCGACAAGGCCGAATGCTTTCCCTTTGTGGCGAGGTCAAGCGAAATGTCTTCTTCTGACAAGAGGGGGGGGATCATCACGGTCGCCTCTAAGCTGATCCAAACGCGATTGCGAACGAGCGTTCGGCCACATTGCCCACGCAAGGCAATGTTCACTTTGGACTGAATTGGGATCTGGCTGTCCCGGACGCAAAGCCAGGGTCTTTCCGCGTCCGGGCTAGAGGCCTGCTTTGAGGCGCTGCGGCTCTCGCCGGAAATGGAGCGTGGAACTATTCATGACAATTCAAATGTAGTGAAAGGTTTTTCGAAATCAAGCAAACAGCGCGGGGCAGGGAATTCCGGCCCCACCGCGAACTGTGTCAAGGTTCGAACGAACAAAAGGCGGCCGTGACGGGGCGTGCAATCCGGCTTGCCTTGTGGCGGCTTGCTGGCAAACGACATCCTGCCAACGCGCGTTCCCGAACCTGTCCAAAAGTGCGGGAACAGGATTCATCGGTCTCGAACCGGATCTAAAAGATACCAAACAAAACGCACGGGCATGCAGAAATAGTGCACTGAAATGCCAGTTAATTTCGTTTGACGAACATAAGGGCCTCCTACTTACTGGCGGCGCGAACAGGCCGTATCAACAGCAAAATCACATCTCGGTCTCCCAAATCGGCCATCGCGGCTTTTGAATTCAATAAGGAGATACCCCTATGAAAAAGCTCGCCCTCGCACTTGTCGTGACAATGGCCAGTTCGCTTTGCGCCATGGCGGCAGCTGATGTCGCCAAATCGCCGCCGGCAGCGCCTTACCAACAGGTAAGCAAGCTAGTGAAGCTGCCTGACTTCCTACCGGGCATGGGCCAGCTCTTCGTCGATCCCGCGACACTGCCGGCCGGTCCGTTCCTTGCTTATGATCACGATGGCAAGCTTGTCAGCTCGATCTACATGTTGCCAATCAAGGATCTCAACCCGGACAAGCGTTTTGACAATCTCGCGGCACCGGGCGGAAATGTCGACCATGTCGACGTCTACTACAATGCCGGCCATCCAGGCGTCGAAGTCCCGCATGCCCACGTCGTGCTGTGGCATGTCTCGGTCGCCGACGAAGCGCGGGTTGCCAAATGACACTCACGCGTCGTGAGATGCTGGGCGCGGGCGGCGGTCTTGCCGCCGCCCTTTCCCTGTTCCCATTGACCGCGTGGGCCAGCGAGGTGGTGGACATCAGGATGCAAGGGCGCGACGACGGCTCACACGTCTGGTTCGACCCGATCGGCATTCTGATCAAACCAGGACAGACAATCCGCTGGACCAATCTCAATCCTGGCAATTCGCACACGACGACGGCGTATAATCCGGCAAACTTCGAGCGATCGCTCCGTATGCCCAAGGCCGCAAAGCCGTGGGATTCCGACTATCTCCTGCCCAACGAGAGCTTTTCGGTTACCTTCACCGAGCAAGGGGTCTACGATTATTATTGCATCCCTCATGAGCATGCTGGAATGGTCGGCCGTATTATCGTCGGCGAACCCGAGGCTCATGGCTGGCCTCAACTGGTCGGAGCGAATGGCGACCTACCGGAGGAGGCCCTCAAGGCGTTTCCGACCATCGAAGACATCATGATGAAAGAGATCGTCCGGCGCGCTTAGATCATGCGCATGAGCTGAACGACCTTGGCAACAAATGGACCGAATAAGACGATACGAATGAGAGCGCGAGCTTCTTGGGCGTCGTCAGTGATCTGTAGGGGCGACTTTCATGACAGGCTGCGTGTTTCCGTGTGAAACTCAACCACCATCTCAGTCGGAACGCGACGCGCGCACCCAGGTACCGGACACGCCTCTCGACGTCCGAACTGCAGCCGAGCAACGCGAGCGCGCAACGCACCGGCTTGCCGCGCTGGGCGAAATGACAGGCGGTATAGCCCATGATTTCAGAAATCTCCTGACAGTAATCGAATCCGGACTCGGGCTCGCCGAGCGGAGAGCAGACGAACCCGAAAGCGTGCGTGCCTATATTGCGGCAGCGCGGGAAGGGATCGATCGAGGGGTCGAATTGACGTCGCTACTGCTCGCCTTTGCAAAGCATCAGGAACTCGATGCCCACACTGGCGACATGAATGAATTTCTCAGGAGTTTTGAACCTTTCTTGAGATATGGTGGCGGGCCAGATGTCCGCGTTAAGCTCGAACTAGGTTCCGATGTCCCGGCGTGCCTGATCGATCCGGCATTTTTCGACGCAGCAGTGCTTAATCTCGTCATCAATGCGCGCGATGCCATGCCAAATGGCGGCGAGATCCGAGTCATTACCGGGCGATTGGTGCAGACGACGGCATCACCTGATCCGCCCGGGCCGGGAAGCTATGCGCGCGTTCGCGTCAAGGACCCCGGTTGCGGCATGCCTGAAGAAGTCTTGCGAAAGGTGTTCACTCACTACTTTACGACGAAGGGTGAGAAAGGTACCGGAATAGGGCTGTCGCAGGTACGTGCATTCGTGCAAATGGTTGGTGGCCACGTTAGCATTGCAAGCGAACCCGGGGTTGGAACGACAGTTGATCTTTTGTTCCCGTCAATCCAACCGAATCCCTGAACGTCGTACCAGAATTCCTATAGTTTGACGTCGCCGCTCGCGACGGCATGCAATCCTGCCAAGGCAGGGACCGCTACGGCTTCATCGGCGTTAGCAGATTGCACCGCATAGACCGGGTAGGAGAACTGCGGCATTTCAGGTACGAGGTGGAGGCGCCCGGCCGCAATGTGAGACCGCGCCTCGCTCAGCCTGAAATAGCCGGAACCGCCGGCCGCAAGTACATAGTTGAGTGCGAGCGGACCGAGGTCGAAAGAAAGATCCGGCGCAGCACTCGGGAAATTCATCCCATGGTGAAGCGTAAAGTCTGGCCCCCAATCCATATAAACATAATCGGATCCGTCCAGGAGGTGCGCTTCTGAATTGGTAGTTACGAGGACGAGTTTTTCCTCAAGAACCAGATCGATCTTCAAACCCGGTCTGTGCGGGGGCGCGTACATGATGGCGATGTCGACCATTCCCGACGCGACTTGATTGATCAAATCCTGCGGCACATCGACGTGTACCCGAAGTGCAATATCCGGAAGGGATCGACGCATACATCGAACCCAGTCGAGCAGAAGAGGTTGAGCAAGACTGACTTCGCTGCCGACAGTCAGAACGGCGCGACGGCCTGGCGGGACAGCAACCTGATGAAGGGTGCGCTGCCATAGCTGGACGAACATCGGAGCGTGGCGCAGGAATTGTTCGCCGGCAGGGGTGAGCGAAGCTCCGCCTTTATGCCGGACGAAAAGCGGTCGACCTAGTTGTTGCTCAAGGGTGCGAATTCGTGCGCTCACGGTCGTCTGAGCAACATTCAAACGTTCCGACGCCCGGATGAAGCTTCCGCTGGAAACAATCTCGATAAAAGTGCGAGCGAGCTCGATGTCCATATGCGGTATAACATAAAAATTGCGTTCAAAGGTCAATCAAAATCATTTGTCAGATAGATAGCACCCATATTTAGGCTTCCAAAAATTCGCCAAGCGCGCCGTCGGTCGGTTTCGTGGGCGAAGGTTGGCTCGGCCCGACGCTCGTCTCAATACTTGCTTCATGTTGCCCATGACGAGACAGGGGAGATCATATCGACGAGAGAGAAGAGGTCGTCGGTGCCGGATCTAGCGGCCGGACGTGCCGAACGGGCGCGAACGGACCAGATGCCAGAGGCTGCCAGTGACATGGGGATGCGGCCGTCCAGGCAAAGCTGTTTCGTGGAAGCCGCCGTTGTAGTGCGCGGACGACAAACGCATCGCCTCAAAAGGTATCGAACTGGCTGTCTCCGGCGAGCATGTCGACCTCGTCGCACACCGCCGAGGCCAATCTCTCTGCCTGCTCGCCAAGGGGCAAACAATCACCGCCCGGCGACATGACTCGAACGCTCAACGAGGAAATCTACCGCTGCCTGATCACCTCGTGAAGTTCGATATCCACATACCCAATGTGGCAGCACAAAAAGTGCACTTAAATAACATTTCTATTCGTTTGCCAAATAGCTATCGCGGTCGGTAGGCTTTTACGGAGTTTGCCAGTCAAAACGTCAGATGCGTCGTCGATTTTTATACAGATAATGCGGGAGGCTATGCACTCATAGCACGTTCGTAGATTGCACACACATAAGCCTGGTTGAGCCGCTGCTGCTGATTGGAAAAAATAGCGACATCGTCCGGCATTTTCCGATCTCCTGCTTCTCACTGCCTACAACTGATAAGATAGTCGAATAAATACTACCATACGGACGCCACGATCCTGGAGATGCGAAGATGTTAAATTTTCAACTCAACGGTCAAGATGTCACCGCGGACGCGCCAGACGATGCGACGTTGTTATGGGTGCTCACAGACGATTTGAAGCAACACGGCCTGAAATTCGGCTGTGGATTGTCACAATGCGGAGCGTGCGACGTGATGATTGACGCTGAGGTCGTCCGTTCCTGTCAGACCAAGGCCAGCAGCGCCGGGGGACGGTCGGTCACCACGCTTTCCGGCCTCATGGAGAACGGCAAGGCAAGCAAGCTGCAGCAGGCGTTCATTGACGAGCAGGCGGCGCAATGCGGCTATTGCCTATCGGGGATGATCATGACCGCCCAAGCACTCATCGATCGCAATCCCAAGCCGACCGAAGCAGATGTACGCGCCGCGCTGAACGGCAACCTCTGCCGCTGTGGGACGCATACGCGGATCATCCGCGCCGTATTGCGCGCGACGGAATAGGGAGGCCAATCATGAACACCATGCTTAAAAAAATGACCCGGCGCGAGCTTCTCGCAACGACTGGCTTCCTTACTTTGACCTTTGCCATGCCGTCGAATTTGTTCGGTCAGCAGGCGCCGGAGGCCTTGGGTATTGCTGGTGGACCGGGTCTTCCGCATGACATGAAGAATAACCCGATGCTTAGCTCCTGGCTGCGTATCAACTCGGACGGAACAGTCACGCTGTTGATCGGTAAGGTCGAATTCGGCCAAGGCAACAGAACCGCCATCGGGCAAGTATGCGCCGAAGAGCTCGACGTCGATTTCAGCCGCTTGCAGATCATCGCCGGCGACACCAAACTCTGCCCGGACGAAGGTGTCACCTCGGGTTCGACGTCGATGCCTGACGGTGCGACCGCTGTCCAACATGCTTCGGCCGAAGTCCGTGGCATCCTTCTTGGGTTGGCAGCAGAAAAGCTCGGTCAGCCAGCTGAAACCATGAAGGTCAAGGACGGCACCGTCACCGCCGCCAATGGCAAGACCACGACCTACTGGGAACTCGTTGTCGGCAAGGCACTGGACGTCAACGCAACCGACAAGCCGATACTGAAGGATCCGGCGACATACACGATCGAAGGTACCTCAGTGCCGCGCGTAGACATTCCGGCGAAGATGACCGGTGGCGAGTCCTTCGTTCAAGATATGCACCCCGATGGTGTGGTCTACGGTATGGTCGCTCGCCCGCCCAACTACCGATCGAAGCTGACAAGTATCGACACAGGGCCGATCGAGAAGATGCCCGGCGTGATCAAGGTGGTGCGCAATGGCAGCTTTCTTGGCGTGATAGCCAAGACGAAAGACGAGGCCATGGCGGCCTCGGCCGCGCTCGGCACCGCCGGGAAGTGGGACGTTCCCAACGACATGATCGGGAACGCAGGCATTTATGATTGGCTGTTGAAGGCGCCGAGCAATCCTAACATAATCCACGACCAGAAGCGCGCAGACGGCGCCGCACCCGTCAAGACGATCGAGGCGACTTTTCAACGGCCGTATGTCATGCACGGTTCTATTGGAACGTCGGCGGCTATCGCGCAACTGGGCGCGGACGGTGTGATGACCATCCACACGCACAGCCAAAGCGTGTGGCAGACCGCGGAAGCGATCGCGAAGATGCTGAAGGTGGATACTGACAAGGTCCGCTGCATCCACACCCAGGGTTCAGGTTGCTACGGTCACAACATGGCCGATGATGCGGCGGCCGACGCGGCGTTATTAGCAACTGCGGTTCCTGGCAAGACGGTGAAACTTCAGTACACGCGCGCCCAGGAGCACCAGTGGGAGCCCTACGGTTCCGCGATGGTCATCAAGGTCAAGGCCGGCGTGGACGGCGACGGCAACGTGCTCGATTGGGAAACCGACGTATGGTCCACGTCGCACGCCACGCGGCCGGGTGGGCACCCCGGCAACCTCCTGTCGGCGCGCTATCTTGATCCGCCGTTCGAGCAGCCGACGCCAAAAGATATCTCCGGCCCGAATTATGGCGCGGGCCGCAACGCCATCCCGCTGTACGATTTTCCAGGGCAGACCGTGACAACGCATTTTGTCAGTGAGATGCCGATTCGCGTGTCGTCTACGCGCTCGCTCGGCGCCTATGCAAACGTCTTCGCGTTGGAGTCGTTCATCGATGAGCTGGCGCATGACGCGAAGGTGGACCCGCTCGAGTACCGACTGCGCTTTCTCAAGGACGACCGGGCGCGGGCCGTACTGACGAAGGCGGCCGACCTGTTCGGCTGGAGCAACTACGAGCGTAAACCAAACCAGGGCCGCGGCATCGCTTTTGCGCGATACAAGAACTACGCGGCGTTGACCGCGGTTGCGATAGAGGTTCGCGTTACCCCGCGTAGCGGGCGAGTGCAGGTGCTGAGAGCGTCGGTTGCCGACGACAGCGGTCAAGCCGTCAACCCGAACGGTATCGCCAACCAGATGGAAGGAGCGGTTATCCAGTCATTGAGTTGGACGCTCAAGGAGGAAGTTAGATTCAGCGATTCGGCGATCCTGTCAGCCGATTGGGCGAGCTATCCGATTATCACTTTCCAGGAAGTGCCCAACATAGACGTTGCGGTGATCAATCAACCGGGCATGCCGTTCCTCGGCACCGGGGAAGCTGGTCAGGGGCCGACTGCCGCGGCAGTGACGAATGCAATATTCGATGCAGCAGGCGTGCGGTTGCGCACGTTGCCGTTGACGCCTGATCGCGTGAAGACGGCGATGGCCGTCAAGAAAGGCTGACCTCTCCAACCAGCAACGAAAGAAGGCCGGCACGCCTGTGCGTGGGTTTGTTACAAATTTTCCATAATTGGCGCAGCTGCATGAAGGTCACCCCATTTTAGAATGATGTTGTCCCGCCTAGTGAAGAAAGCCGAATAGTAGCGCGCATGCGGCTATTCTGGACTTTGCGACGGAACCTTTGCCGTCGATGCGTCGATATGGAGGATTGTTGTGAAGGGTGGACGTCATGCGTTATTTGATCTCGGCCCTTATTGCCCTCTCAGTGGTGATCGTAGGCCTTTACGCGTGGGTAGACCGATATTCTGAGATTGATGCGATCAAACCGTTAGCCGTCAACGCCTTCGACAAGACCGTGATCGACAAGGGCGCTAGCCTCGTCACGATCGGTGATTGCGCAGTCTGCCATACCAAGCAGGGGGGTGAGTCCCTCGCCGGCGGCCGCGAGATCAGGACGCCCTTTGGCAGCATCCTCTCGACAAACATCACGCCGGACGTCGATACGGGCATAGGCGCTTGGTCACTGCCCGCCTTCACCCGCGCGCTCAGGGAGGGCGTAGATCGCTTCGGCCGCTATCTGTACCCTGCCTTCCCCTACGACCATTTCACCAAAGTCAAGGACGACGACATCGCTGCGATCTACGCATATTTGATGGCCCTTCCCCCGGTCAGTGCGTCAAAACCGAAGAACGTACTGCCGTTCCCATACAACGTGCGCGTCCTGCTCGCCGGCTGGAATTTCTTATTCCTGCGCCAAGGCGCCTACACGCCCGACCCGGCACGCGACGACCAATGGAACCGTGGCGCTTATCTCGTTCAGGGTATTGGCCATTGCGGCGCATGTCACACTCCACGCAACATCTTCGGCGCCGAGCGCCGTGGCAGCGCCCGTTTTGCCGGCGAAACGCTGGAAGGTTGGCATGCGCCGGCGCTGAACATGGCCTCGCCTGCGCCGGCACCCTGGACGGCCGACGCTATGGTCAACTTTCTTCTGGATGGTTGGGATGGCGATCATGGCATCGCCGCCGGTACCATGACACCCGTGGTCAATGGACTCGGCTCTCTTTCGGAGGACGACGCCTACGCCATCGCGACCTATATCCTCTCCTTCCAGGATCAGACCAACGTGGACGCGCGGACGAAGGCAGCCAAGTCCTTCGCCGAGAAGGTCGATTTCGGCCCGTCTTCGCCGGTACCTTCGCCGCTGGATGCCGCCTCCGAACGCGGCGCGGCGACTTTCGCCCGCGTCTGCGCGAACTGCCACCGCGCCGGCACCAACACGGCGCCTTTGGCGCTAAGCAGCGTCGTTAGCGGGCCTGACCCGAGAAACCTGATCCACATTATTGACCAAGGCATCGAGCCGCCCCAGAACGCTCTCGACCACTCCATGCCGGCGTTCGGCGGATCGCTCTCCGCTGGCGACCTTGCTGACCTGGTCACGTTTGTGCGCAGCCACTTCTCCGAGAAGCCCGCATGGTCGAACGTATCCGCTCTCATCACGGAGGCGCGAGCCGCCGAACAGTGACCCAAAAGACCACTATGAATGAGGTTGTTGCAACGGCTGACTGGAAGCGCAAAGAGGCTAGATCCGAGGCCAATTGTGCGGCAAGAATTTCAAACTGCCAGGGTGGGCGGGCGACCCGCCTCAAATCGGAAACCCTTTATCGAGTGATCGCCGTACTGTTGTTCGTCATCGCGGCCGTCCTCCTGTTTGGACATGATGCCACGGATGGGTTCTCTCGTCTCGCGCATGAGCACACCTTGCGAGACATGGACCTAGAACGTATCTTACCCTGGCTCCCACATTCATTGGTTAGTCGTTGAAATGGTTGCAGGGTAGGACAATTACAGGAATGGAACGACCTGGTGGACGTTGCTGCAACTAAATTCGACCTGCAGAGCCCCAAAACATGCGCTAGCTCAGAATATTCGCAACTCGACTCGCTCCTCTCGAACATTCGTGCCTGTAGCGCATGTGCTGGGGAATTCAGCCATGAACCCCGCCCGGTGGTGCAGGTTACCTCCGAGACCCGGCTCTTGATCTGCGGGCAAGCGCCAGGGCGACGCGTGCATGAAAGTGGACTGCCGTTCGACGACGCTTCCGGTGACCGGTTGCGGGAGTGGCTTGGACTGGATCGCAGCGCCTTCTATGGGGACCCACATATTGGCGTGGCCCCGATGGCGTTCTGCTTTCCTGGGACCAATCCCAAAAGCGGCGACTATCCGCCACCGCCCCGGTGCGCTGCGCTCTGGCGACGGTCGCTTCTGGTGTGCTTGCCGAGGGTGGAACTGACGCTCCTGGTCGGCAGTTACGCTCAACGGTGGGCGTTGCAGCACACCTCGGGGCCGTCGATGACCGCGACCGTCGCCGCGTGGCGCACCTATGGTCCCACGGTGATACCGCTGCCTCACCCTTCGTGGCGCAGTACAGTTTGGCTGCGTCGCAACCCGTGGTTCGAGAACGAATTGGCGCCTCATCTTCGCACCCGGGTTGCTGCCATCCTCGGCGGCGCGGCTGCCCCTCATGAGCCGGCGTCAAGATAAACGTGCGGGGACTCGGCACCGGTCGTATGAACCGCAGCCGTGACGCTTCCGAGACCCCAGAAGTCGAACGGCTGTCGCCCGGCGGCGAGCGGGATCATCGGCTGCTATTCGGCAATGAAACCTTCACGGGAGCAGGCCGGAACGTCATGACCGCACGCCTACGCAGCCTGATTGGTTCGATCAATGCGGCCGGGCCCGTCAGTCTCTCAATCGGGTGAGCACCTGGCCGCGGTGCAGGGCCACGTGGTCGGTCTTGCTGCTCTTGATCTCGTATTGTGGAGACTGCGGGCTCGCGTGATGCGTGTGGTAGTCTATGTCTTGGGTATGAATCTCAACGATCGTACCGCTGACGCGACCAGCCTCCGAATTCCAACTCAAACCGTTTCGTCGTCGCGAGCGTCGCGGCGCGGCGCCGCGGTACCTTCTTGTGTTCTGTCATTCTCTGTGCTCCGCCTGGGCAGACGCAATTCAGGTGTAGGCTGAGGGACTGGATCTTGGCGGTCACTCGTTCCTAACCATCGCCCGCTCGAACTCCAGTTCGGCGCGGAGTCCCGCCAAGTCCCGATGGACGAAGGCCTCGGCCAACTTCTGGCCGCCGCGCCGATAGGTGACTGTGCAGTCTCTTGCCGTGAGATCACCGTCGATTTCTGCCTCGTCCCATCCTTCGGCGTGGCCGACGTAGGCCAAGCTGAAGTCGTACTGTTCAGTCCAGAAAAAAGGCACGCAATCGAACCGCTCGCGGCGGCCGAGCATGTTGCGGGCAGCGGTCTGCCCCTGGCGCTCAGCGACGACCCAATGCTCCACACGAATGTTCTCACCCGTGCGACGGTCTGGCCAGCGGGCGATGTCGCCGGCGGCGAAAATCCCCGGAATGCTGGTTTCCAGATAGGTGTCTACCGTCACCCCGCGGTCGAGCTCCAACCCGGCCTGCTTGGCCAGTGTCAGGGTTGGGCGCACGCCGATCCCCGCGACAACAAAATCGGCCGCGAGTGTGTCCCCATTCTTCAGGGTGACGCCGCCGACACCGATCGAAGCCGCCGTCGTGCCGAGGTGGAAGACCACACCATGATGTTCGTGAAGCGTCCGGATATGCTGCCCGAGATCGTCGCCAAGAATCCGCTGCATGGGGATTGCTCCGGGGGCGACCACATGGACGTCGACGCCACGCGCGCGCAGCGAGGCGGCGACTTCCAGGCCGATGAAGCTGGCGCCTATCACCACGGCGCGACGTGACGCCACAGCGTCGGCGTTCAACGTATGGGCGTCGGCAAGCGTCCGCAGGTAGCGGACGTGAGGCCGTTCGTCACCCGTACCCAGCCGCACGGGTTCAGCGCCCGTGGCCAGCAGCAACGCGTCATAGGCATATCGGGTCCCGTCAGTGAGTTCGACGTGCCGTGCCCTTGTGTCGATAGAACCCACACGCGCACCCAGCTTCAGCTCGATGTCCTGAGCTTGGTAGAATTCAGCCGTGCGCAGCGGATTCGAGTCGTCCGAGGCGGTCCCCGTGAGATACCCCTTCGACAGGTTAGGCCGGTCGCAAGGGGCCGACGTATCGGCGCTCAGCATCGTCAGCCGCCCGTTGTAGCCCTCACGCCGGAGGGTTTCAGCGGCCGCTTGGCCAGCAGCGCCACCGCCGACGATCACGATCGAGTCGGGCAGGCCGGTGTTGGCTGGAAGCGACCGGCGCGATGCGGGCTTGCGCCGCGCCCGAACCCGTATGCGGCCATCTTTACGCTCGACATCAAAACACGGGATGGATGTCAGGGCAGGGGAGCGGAGCACCTCCCCCGTGCGCAGACTGAAGCAGGCATGATGCCAGGGACAACGAACAGTGTCGTCGACGAGGAGGCCATCGGCGAGTGGTGCGCCGTAGTGCGTGCAAACCGATCCAACGGCGAATATCTCCTCGCCGCGGCGCGCCAGCAAGACGGGCTCGTTGTCAACATGGCCGGCGAGCATGGCGCCATCTGCGAGCTGGCTCAGAAGGATGCCAATGCCGAAGTCCAAATAGTCAATGTCAGGTATACTGGAGTTCATGAAAAGCCTCCTTACTCGATCCTACAGCCTCGGCGTGCAACTCGCTCCGGGGACGGCGCGGCGAAACGCTCCGCCGGGGCAGGCGCACCGACCTCTCGGGCAACGTGATCAATTCGACATGACCCGGTTCAATCGATCATTTTCCAGCAGCGAGCGGGTAGCACCGCCGAAGATCCACTCCCTGAACCTGCTGTGGCCATAGGCGCCGGATATGATCAGATCCGCATGCATCGCTGCGGCCACATCGGCGATCGTTCCGCCATCGGATTTTTCCGGAAACACTTCCGCCTTCGCCTTTACGCCGTGAAAGGAAAGTAGGGCAACAACATCATCCAGACTGTTCCAGGTTTCGTCGGTTACGTCATTGTCGATCGTAACGACACGAACCTCCTGGGCCATTTGCAAAAAGGGCATAGCATCAGTAACCGCACGCCTGGCTTCACGCGTGTCCTTCCATCCGACAAGAACCTGGTTCATGCGGAAATTTTCCTGGTTGGTTGAGGCGACAAATACAGGCCGTCCCGCTTGAAGGATCAGGTTGCCGAGATCGGTGGAACGATGAACGTTGCCAGAAGAGGCGCCCTCGGGCGACGCTGTGACGATGAGATCGGCCACGCGCGCCGAGTCGATCAACAAGCGGGTCGGATTGCCCACCGCCCCACGCCATTCGGTATCAACCGTTGCGCCAGCAAGGCCTTCGAATTCCACGCGCAGGTCCTCAATTCGTCGCTCGATGTTCTTGCGCTGGCGCATCATGCTCTCTCCATCGAAGGCCACTCCTCCCTCCATCACAACGGGCGGAGGAACGTCGGCAGCGGAAAGTCCAATCAGACGCGCATCGAATCGCTGGGCCAAATCGACACCGAGCTTGATAACAGGAGCGACCATACCGTCGATGTCGAGATTGAGGACGATTGACTTGTAGGCCATTGGATTTCCTTCCTTGGATGGGTAATGAGTCGATCCTGCTAAGGGAGAAACGCCAACCGGCGATGCGCCGCAAAACGCGGCGCGTCAGCTGTCATCAAACGTTAGAAGAACGGAGCTCTGCGCAACGCCTCAAAAAGCTCGGCGTCACAACGATCATCGTCATGAAGCGTTCGCCGGCTGGCGTGGCCGTCGATGTTCCTCGCCCTACTCGAACATGATCCGAGCAGTACCTTTTTTGGCGATCAACATTCTCCGAGCTTCCTGGATCCGCTCAGCCTGTAGTTTGGTATAGGGGCCCATCGGCTTGGTCTTTTCATCGCCGCGACGGACCTGGCAGTACCACTGGCCATTGATCGAGAAGATTTCAACCGACGTCGACGTCTCATTGGGCTCGTCCTCAGCGACCGCCTTTATGAATTTGACGATCATTGAATAATGTTGAGCGGGCGCGACCGTGCCCAAACCATTGGAGGTGCTAAGTTCCTGTTGCATTGTGGACATAGGTCGAACTCCTTTCGGTCACGACGGCGTTCCGCTCCGCCATTTCTCATTGCACTCTTCTTCGGACTGCGGTGCCCGAGAGCGCTTTGCTAAGTCGCCATCTGGTGCTCCATTTCCACCTCTGCCTTCAGACTTTCGATGTCGCGGAAGATCGAAGCAACAGCCAGCGTGCGTCCGTTGCGTTTGAAGCGCAGCAGACAATCCTTGGCTGTGATGTCTCCATCGACCGCGATCTCATCCCATTGTCCGGCATGGCCGACATAGTTGATGGGAACATCGTAATGCTGACTCCAGAAGAACGGCACGGCCGCGAATTTCTCCCGATCGCCGAGCATGTTCAGGGCCGCTGTTTGGCCCTGCCTCTCTGCAACCACCCAATGCTCGACCCGAATGTTCTCGCCACTGTGAGGATCTGGCCACTGCGCAATGTCGCCGGCCGCGAATATCCCTGGCTCGCTCGTTTCCAGAAAGGCGTCCACAACAACGCCGTGGTCAACGACCAGCCCCGCCGTTTCGGCAAGCCCGGTCCGCGGCCGCACGCCGATGCCGACGACGACGAAATCCGCAGCCAGCGTACCGCCGCTGCTAAGTTTCACCTTCCTGCCGTCGATGCTGGTCGGCGTGTTCTCAAGATGAAATACGACGCCATTCTCCTCATGGAGGGCGCGGATGAAATCACCCATTTGCGGACCCAAGATCCGCTCCATGGGCCGTTTATCCGGCGCCACGACATGAACCTCGATATCGCGCGCGCGCAGAGCCGCGGCAACCTCGAGTCCTATGAAACTGGCGCCAAGGACGATCGCACGACCTGCCGTGGCGGCCTGCTCGACGATAGCCTTGCAGTCTGCGAACGAGCGCAACGTGTGGACGTGCGGCAAGTCGGCGCCGGGTATGGTCAGGCGAACCGGTTCGGCGCCGGTCGCAACCAGCAGCCTGTGATAAGGAATCCTTCCTTCATCGGAGAGGACGACCTCGCGGGAACGCAGGTCAATGTCAACGACCTTCGTATTGAGACGCAGGTCGATATTGTTTTTTGAGTAGAATTTCTCCCCGCGGAGCGGAATCCAGTCCTCCGGCGCTTTTCCCGCAAGGTAATCCTTAGAGAGGTTCGGTCGGTCGACGGGTGGCGATTGGTCGTCGCTGAGCATGACGATGCTGCCTTGGAACTGCTCCCGCCGCAGCATTTCGGCCGCTGCGAAACCAGCCGCGCCGCCGCCGACAATGACGATTTTCTTGGGTACCTGGCCGGAGCCTCCGGGGTGCGGTTTCGGAGCCGTCCGTTTGAGCTTCTCGCCGACGAATATCCGCTCATCGCGTTGTTCCACCGACCAGCAGGCAAGTGGATTGAAGGCAGGCGCCCGCAAGGCCTCGCCAGTGCGCAGATCGAAACACGCGTGATGCCAGGGACACCGGACCGTATCCCCCACCACAAGACCGTCGACGAGCGGCCCGCCGTAATGCGTGCAGGTCGCCCCGATGGCGAAGACCTCGGCCCCACGGCGCACCAGCAGCACCTGTTCATCGCCGCAATGGCCTATCAGCTTTCCGCCATCGGCAAGATCGGAGAACGCGATCCCCTGAGCCAGATCCGGCCCGTCCAGTTTGTTATGGCCCTCAGCCATTTTCTTCTCCCTTGGCGATCCCGTGTCATCGCGTGTGCGGTGAAGCGGGAACTCCCAAGCCCACCAGCATCGCAATATCTTTTGCCTAGCTAGCGCGTCGTCAGGTTTTCAGGACTGCCAAAGGCCCAGACCAGCTCACTCGTTGCGACCGAGCCGCATACACAGTGTAGTCTCCCGCCTTCTTAGATATCGTGCAAACGAATTTAATCGGCAATTGAATGCAATTTTTATGATACGTTAAACAACGGCTTTTGCTGGGGAGGCAAGTTGCCAGCAGCTTCTTTGCGAAGCAGGTTTGGCTTCTCGCTTTTCCTTTCTCGTCGACGCCGACACCACCATCGCGACGTTGTGCCATAGGCCATCGTACGCGCCTTCAATGGTGGCCCGGCGAGCGTTGAAGACGAGCTTCTCGATCGCTCTCGCCCCCGCCCAGATACCTTGAAGGGTGTGAAGCCGTCGGAGTCCAGGAAAGACCACCGATTCTTGCGGGTCGAGCATGCAGCAGATTGACAGCCCTCACGGAATCCAGGGAGATACCCATGCACGCAATCAGACTTGCCGTAGCGGCTCTCACCCTGGATGCCATCGTTGGCCTCCGCTCAGGCATTCGTCTGGTCTGAACAGTTGCAGAAATCGCCTGCGAACTTGAGGCTGCTCTTGGGGCGAACGCAAAATGCACCCATGGAGGGCAGCACTCTGTGCCGGTAAAGGTGGTCGATTTGGGAACCACAATCGAGGCTGACCTATTCTCGCCGGTTTCGGTGCACGATGCTATTTCATTGATGTTCGTAGTTGGCGAAGAGAATCCGCGCGTAGACCGAGATTCAGACCGACGATATGTTACGCAAGAGAACGAGAAATCCGTTTGCTTAATAGGAAGAGAGGCCACAGCGACTGTCTATTCCTTTATGGATCGCGTCTTCCGGATCGAATTTTTGTTTGACCGATGCGAGTCGCGAGAGGAGAAGGCTCACTTGCTTCTGGCAATGAACGCGTCGTTCGTGTACGCGCGATGCGACGGTGTTGACCTCAATGAAAAGGATTTCGACACCACACTTTACTGTTCAATCAAGGCACGGAACTCATATGGCTACACCAGACAGGGACAGCCAGGACTTCTGGACTTTCGATGGTCTCGCTTCACGGACGGTGAGTACGAAGCAGCGGAACGGAGATACGTTGTCGACTTCGGCTGCAGCGTACGCGGCGAAGTCCAGAGCCAGATATCACATATGGATCAGTCACATCGATGCTTGATAGACGTCGATAATTCTGACCCCACACATTGGTCGGCGACTTCCATGTATGAAAGCTTCACGCTTGGCATGATGTTCGATGACGTCAGCTCGCGCCTTACCGCGAACCGGATGTTCGTCGACATGCCCGCTGAAAAACTAGCGATAGAATCCATGCGGCCTGGGCTTCAGGCAATGGTAGATGGCATCAAAAAGGGCATCGTTGACCGGTTAGCCGCGAAGGAATCCAAGGACAATGGCATGTCCAACATCCTCGGCGCTGGCAACTGACGATCAGCACCTCGGCACGTGATGCCGGTCCAAGTCCTCGCGAGGCCCTCCTACACACACGATGATGTGGCTGGAGGACGGCAAGGCGTCTCCTAGGGAAGCCTGCTGCGGGCGATTACAGGATCGCTTGCCCTGTCTTGCTCCAGTCGGCGAGAAAGGACTCAAGTCCCCTGTCGGTGAGCGGGTGTTTGGCGAGGTTTCTGAGCACCGCCGGTGGCACGGTCGCGATATTGGCGCCTGCGATCGCCGCCTGTTTGACATGGAGAGGGGTGCGAATTGAAGACGCCAGGATTTCCGTCGTGAAGGATTTGTCGTTGTCGTAGATCTTGCGGATTTCCCGGATCACCTCCATGCCGTCCAGACCAAGATCATCGAGCCTGCCAACGAACGGCGAAATGAAGGTCGCGCCTGCCTTGGCTGCGAGGAGTGCCTGGTTGGCTGAAAAGCACAGGGTGACATTGACCTTGTGTCCGAGCTGACTAAGAGCCCGGCAAGCCCTGAACCCATCCCAAGTCGATGGCACCTTGACGGCCACATTGGCGGCAATGCCGGCCAAAAGCTCTCCCTCGGCGATCATACCGTCGAAGTGGATCGCGGTGACTTCCGCTGAAACCGGGCCCTCGATTGTCTTGCAAATCTCCTTGATCACATCCCTGATCGGCCTGCCGGTCTTTGCGATAAGGGATGGGTTCGTGGTCACCCCGTCGAGAAAGCCGGCAGCAGCAAGCTCACGAATTTCAGAAATATCGGCTGTATCGATAAAGAACTTCATTGTCTTTCTCCGCAACGTGAATACGTCCATCGATGATTTGATGGGGTTTCTTTAGTTTGGTTTCCGGAAAGATGATTTGCTCTCGCTGTTGTGATCCACGCCCTATGTCTTTGAAGGCAATGGCAGTGCAGGAGAGACGTGGCGTCTCTATCGATGTCTCAGCAAGATCTCTCTGAGGACGACGGCATCGTTGTGGGCCTCGTCATGAGCCGAGTAGACGAGTGTGACGGCGCCCTGCCGTATCATGTCGCGCAGTCGGTCGAGTTCATCGCGATGCTCATGGATTTCCGCCGCATATCGCCGGCGGAATTCCTCCCAGCGGGCCGGATCGTGTCCGAACCATTTTCGAAGCTCGGTGCTTGGCGCGAGTTCCTTCATCCAATGGTCGATGGCGGCCTCGGTCTTCTTGACTCCGCGCGGCCAAAGCCGGTCAACCAACACTCGCTTGCCATCGTCGGCAGTAGGGCTCTCATATGCCCGTTTCAATTTTACTCTCTCGACTAAGATTTTTTCGCTCATCGACGTCGTGTCCTGTCGGTCTCCGTGTCGTTGACAGCATCGAGAAGGCCGGCGAATTCGTTTCTAAGGATTACCCCGTCGGCTTGATCTGATGCGAATACGAAGATGTCGCCGCGATATCGCTCGATCCAGTGGCGTCCCGCACCATGGCTGCGCAGGTAGTCACCGATCTGATGAACCGTAGAATACCCCAGACCCTGGTGCAGGATGAACTTCATAAAGGTTGTACTTTGCAGCCGGGACAGGTCCCCCTGACTCAGGGGCCGACCTTCTGTCCTTGAGCGTTGAACTGTTTCAGATAGGCGATCACGTCGGCAACCTCCTGGTCCTTGCTGAGACCGGCGAATGTCATCTTTGTGCCGGGCACCAGTTTGCGCGGGGCGCGCAGGTAGGTCGTCAGCGTCGGTTCATCCCAGGTCAGACCCGAATTCTTGTTCGCCGTGGAATAATTGTAATCGGGATACGCGCCGGCCCCTCGGCCGACGACCCCGTTCAAGACCGGACCTACTCCGCTCTTTGCGTCAGGGCCGACCTTGTGGCAGGCCATGCACCTCCTGAAGACGACGGCGCCGGCTTCGGCGTTGCCGGGGGACGAATCCTCAGCATGGGCCGATCCGACTGCAGTGAGAATTGCGGTCGCCAATCCAAGCATGGTCGATTTCATGGTTGCTTCTTTCAGTGAGCGGCGGGCCGGTTCCGGCCGAACCGGCCTCCTGCAATATCGGGTTCAAAACACACACAGCCTGCCGGACCCGAACCGCGGATCCGGCAGGCGTTGCCTCAGGAGGAAACTAGTGGGCCAGGGTTCTTCAGATACTGGTTCTTGATCGCGTCCACCGCCCAGTAGGCAAGAGCGCCTACCGGTCCGGTCGGGTTCTTCCCCGCGTTCTGGGGAAACACGCAAGCGCCGGTGACGAACACGTTTGGAACATCCCAGACCTGAAGATATTTGTTCAGAACGCTGGTGTTCGGATCGGCGCCAAAGACTGCCCCGCCTGTGTTGTGCGTGCTTTGATAAGGCACGATCGAATAGGGCACGGGGGGAATGCTCCGATCGACCTTGGTCGCACCCATCTCCTTGGCGATCTTCACGCAGATGTCAGCCTGACCGTTCATCTGCTTCACCTCATTGTCTTGGAAGTCGAACGTCATCCTCATCAGTGGACGCCCAAAGACGTCGGTGTAGGTCGGATCGAGGCTGAGATAGTTCTGTCGGTAGGCCATCACGGCGCCTTGATTGCCTACGCTGGCCGCGTGGTCATAGTTGTCGACCACTGCCTTTTTCCACTCAGAACCCCAACGCGGGGTGCCATGCGGTGTTGGATGCGACTGGATGGGCCGGGCGCCCGAGTTGCTGCAGCTGATCCCGCCGCCGCCGATGTAGCCGGCTTTCACGAAATCGTAGTTGTCGCCGTTGAAATCGTCCATGGTCGTGCCGAGCGCGCCTGCGCCCATGAAGCGGTTCAGGATAGTATCCTTGTCGAAGAAGGCCGTAGCTCCTCCACCGCACTGATAGGCATAGTTGCGGCCGACCACGCCTTTTCCCGTTGCCGGGTCATAGGGCAGGCCTATCCCCGAATGCAGCAGCAGGTTGACGTTGCCGAGCGCATAAGCCGAGAGGATGATGAGGTCGGCAGGCTGTTCGAACTCCCGCCCGCGTGCGTCGAGATAGGTGACGCTGACCGCCTTCTTGCGGGTCGAGTCGAGATTGACCTTCAGCACGATCGAGTTGGTGCGCAGCTCGAAATTCGGGTTCTTCACCGCCAGCGGAATGACGGTGAAATGCGGGCTCGCCTTGGCATTCGCCTCGCAGCCGAAACGCTCGCAGAAGCCACAATAGTGACACTGGCCGAAGGCCACGCCATCGGGATTGACGTAATCCCGTGACGCGTTTGACGAGGGATTGGGGAAAGGGTGGTAGCCGAGATTGCGGGCCGCCTTCTCGAACATCACCATGCTCTGCGCGGCAATCATCGGCGGATTGGGGTACTCGTCCTTTCGCGATCCCTCGAAGATGTTGCCACCATCGATCTTCCGGCCATTAATATTGCCGGCCTTGCCGGAGGTGCCGCAGGTTTTTTCGAATTTGTCGTAGTAGGGTTCGAGATCGTCATAGGTGATCGGCCAGTCCTGCAGATGCATGTCCGAAGGAATGATCTTTTCGCCATATTTGTCGACCGTCCTGGTACGCGCCTGGTGGTCCCATTCGAGCCAGCGCCAGGTGACGCCGTTCCAGTGAACGCCTGCGCCGCCAACGCCCTGGCCGGGCAGGAACGAGCCGAGTTGACGCATCGGCAGCGCCGTTTGCGATTCACTGTTGCGGAATGTGATGGTTTCCCGCCGCACGTTCTGCATGAGGTCGTAGCGGGCGGCGTAGCGCAGCTCGTCATGGATCTGCGGGTCGATGAAGTCCGGATTGGTGTCACGTGGGCCTCCCCGCTCAAGGGCGACGATTTTCAGCTTAGTCGACGCGAGCTCCTTGGCGATGATGCCGCCTGTCCATCCAAGGCCGACAATCAGGACATCGACAGCGTTGAGCTTGGTGGCCATGTTATAGTCTCCTTTTCCGTCGGCTAGATGAGGTCCTGAATGCCTTTGGGTTCAGCCTTGTAGGGCCTGTTCCGGAAGGGTTCGATCTTGTCCATGTACATGGCGTCTGCGCCTGGGAACCCGATCATCTTCCAGGCCGCCCTGTCCTTGTTCCCGCCATACATCGGGTCGGCGAAATAGCCCTCGATCGTCAGCTGAAGCAGCAGTCCGAAGAAGGTCGCGGTCGGCACGGTTGGGAGTTCGACCTTCCCGCCCTCGAGATCGGCCAGCACCGCGGCACGATCTTTTGCCGAAAGGCCGTCGAAGGTGCTCTTGTGGTTTTTCTGCACGAAGGCATTGACGTCGGCGATGCCGGCCCGGATCAGTTCCGATGGCGTTATGGGCAATTGATAGCCCTGCTCGGGCGTACCCTCGCCAAATGGCCCTTCCAGATACAGGCGGTCACCCTTGCCGTATCCACCGGCCATCTGCCGGTCGATGTAAGTCGCAACGCCGAGTTCCTTGGCGCCGGGGCCTGTTGAATCACTTGGAAGGAGCGTATCGACCGCCGCTTCGATGAAGGCGGATTCGTCCACATTGAAGAATTCATAGCCAGAGCCTCCAACATGAGGTTCGGTGGCGGCGTAGTGATGTTTTGTATCTGTGGCGGTCGCAGCCATGATTTCGTCCGCCGATGCGGATCCGCCAAGCGGCAAAGTACTCGCTGCCGCTCCGGCAGCTCCGGCCGCGCCGAACAGCTTCAGAAAGTCGCGACGCCCCACATCGCCTTGGCTCTTTTCTCTCGTCGACATGATCTCTCCTGTGACGCTGCAGGCAAACGATGGGGAGGATGGAGAAAGCTTGCGCCCGCTCCAACCGGCGCTGCGCAGCATCCAGCGCTAAGCTTGGTGGATTTCCCCGAAGCCTAATGCTCGCGCTTACTACCTAGCAAACGAATTTAATCGACAAATCAGTGCAGTTTTTATGATAGATGGGAGCGTTGATTGCCATCGGACCGCGATATCGCTCGCTCGTATGGCCGCGTAGAGAAATCCGGAGGGTCTATTTCGGAGCGCAATTTAACTGACAATTAAACGCAATTTTTATGTTATGATGGCCTATGGACGTCGAGCTCGCCCGCTCTTTTCTTGAGATTGTTTCCAGCGGAAGCTTCATTCGAGCTTCAAGGCGTTTGAATGTTGCTCAGACGACCGTGAGCGCGCGAATTCGCAGCCTTGAGCAACAACTAGGCCGCCCTCTTTTCGTCCGGAACAAAGGCGGAGCTTCGCTCACTCCCGCCGGCGAGCAGTTCCTGCGCCACGCTCCGATGTTCGTCCAGCTATGGCAGCGCACGCTTCATCAGGTTGCTGTCCCGCCCGGCCGTCGCGCCGTTCTGACTGTCGGCAGCGAAGTCAGTCTTGCTGAACCCCTTCTGCTCGACTGGGTTCGATGGATGCGTCGATCCCTTCCGGATATCGCACTTCGGGTACACGTCGATGTGCCGCAGGATTTGATCAATCAAGTCGCATCCGGGCTCGTCGACGTGGCAGTCATGTATGCGCCCCAGCATCGGCCCGGCCTGAAGATCGATCTGCTCATGGACGAAAAACTCGTTCTCGTGACAACCAACCCTGAAGCACGCCTGGTGGACCGCATAGACTACGTGCACGTAGATTGGGGGCCGGATTTCACGCTTCATCATGGGATGAATTTCCCGGATGTCGCGCCAGATCTTTTGATGGATCTTGGCCCGCTTGCGCTCAATTATATTCTTTCGGCTGGCGGATCCGGTTATTTCAGGATGAGGGTGGTCGAGCCTCATATTGAGGCTGGTCAGCTTCATCTCGTGCCCGAAGCGCCGCAGTTTTCCTACCCGGTCTATGCGGTGCAATCTGCTAACGCCGATGAACTCATATTAGGCCCTGCCTTGGCTGGACTGCATTCCATTTCAAATGGCAACGCCGAACCGGCATAATTCCGCGTTTGCCCCGACATTGCTGGCTGCTTGAAGCGTTGTCCCTCTTGTCGATGCTGAAAGTAGTCCCGGCGGGAACATGAGATCGACTGTCGTTCCAGATCCTCGCTCGCTGGCAATGCGGACCTCGCCGCTTTGTCGAAAAGCCACTTTACGAACGAAGCGATCACCCCGCTCGGCCGGGCGCGAAGGCTTCATCGGAAACACATGGAAAATCAAAAAGGGAAGGGCCGCGTCGTGTCGCCATTGGAACCGAAAATGACTGCAAGATAATTGCGCTGAAATCATCATAAATTTCGTTTGCCTTGTTCTGAAAGAATGACGAGGCTCTAGAGCGGCGCATCGGCAATATCGGATGCCGGTGTCGCCGGGTGCCAGAGCAGTAACGTCGTCCGTCTGCGTCAAGGCGACCTTTCTCGAGGCGTGCAGGTGCCGAGTGTTGATCCACTATAAGGAACTGTGACATGCGATTCGACAGAGATATTAAGCAAGACCTGGAAAGCGAACTGAAATGGGACCCCGACATCAATGCCACCGACGTCGGTGTCACCGTCAAAAAGGGCGTCGTCTCGCTTACGGGCTACGTGCCTTTATATATGCAGAAGTACGAGGCGGAGAATGCGGCGAAGCGAGTCAAAGGTGTCCTCGGCATCGCCAACGACATTGAAGTTCACCTTCCATCCAGCCATCAAAAGACAGATCCGGAACTCGCGCGGGCCGCAATCGAGGCAATCTCCATCGAGCTTCCCTCCTCCCACGATCGGTTCAAGGTCATCGCGAAAGATGGTTGGCTTACCCTGGAGGGCGACGCCGAGTGGCAATATCAGCGCAATCAGGCTGAATCCGCCACGCGCAAACTGCACGGCGTCAAAGGCGTCATTAATCGCGTGGTGCTAAAGCCGCGCGTGGCACCCGTGGAGATCAAGGCCAAGATCGAAAATGCCTTCAAGCGAAGCGCGGAGGTCGACGCGCAGCATATCAGCGTCACCGCCGATGGCGGCGAAGTGATCCTCGTCGGAGCGGTAAGCTCGTGGTCAGAAAAGCAGGAGGCCGAGCGAACCGCCTGGCGAGCGCCTGGCGTCGTCAGGGTCCACAACCACATCAACATTGTCGGCTAGGTCATAGCCTTCGGCGGCGAACCCGGTCGTCGCCTGAAACCAATGCGCTGCGCACTGGCCGTCATCGCAAACTTTTCCGGCATATGCGGCGAAGCGATCGCCCTCTTTCCAGAGCACTTCCGACCGTTATACGCTGGCAGCATTCTTTTCTGCGAATTGGCGTCGCCTCGCCAGCCGAGAACGGCGCGGTCCGCGGGTCGAGCCGACGGCCACTTTTGTAGCCGGGAGCGATAATTGATTCCTTAAATGAAGAAGGGAAACGGGCATTATCTGCTGACGAATCGAGATAGCCGACACTGAGCCCGAAGCCGGTGGTTTACCTTTCATTGCATTCCCGCCTCTTTCGGAAAGGAAACTGGCGATGCTCAAGCCAAAGACGAACGATGGGCAGGCAACAAGCTGATCGAGTCTGACGTGGGACTGCGCAGCAGTCTCCTGCCGATACTGATCGGCGCACTACAAATGGCCGCTCTTGAAGGGCCGCCGCACAGTGATTGATGATGGCGACGATCAAATTCGAAGATGATGAAGTGCAGGTCGATGCCGCGATCATTGGCAAGGGGCTCGGTGTTGACCCTTCGGTTGTCCAGCCTCTCATTCGGGAAGGCAAGATAGCGAGCAGGCATGAGCGCGGAGAAGGTGCAGATGCCGGGCGCTTACGGCTGACATTCTTTTTAGGCAATCGTCGGTTCCAGGTCATTGTCGACGACGCCGGACGGATCATCCAGCGATCTGCCGTCGATTTTGGCGATCGCGCTCTGCCCAAAGCACTTCGAAAGCCAAGCGGATGAACGAGGATAAAAGGAGCCCCTTTCTCATCGAATCCTCAGACCAGCTTCCCCAAGTGACGGTCTTGAAGCGGTTTCCGCTGCCTAGAAAACTAGGCGTCGGTAAAGAATCTCGAATAGGAAAAGGGAAACTCTGGCCTGTGCCTGCGGCGGGCGCAGCGCGTGTAAAGACATTCGAGATTTACCGCTACGATCCCGACTCCGGCGACAATCCGGTCATAGACATCTTCGAAATCGATCTCGACGACTGCGGCCCGATGGTTCTGGACGCCCTCATCTGGATCAAGAACAAGGTCGACCCGACCCTAACGTTTCGCCGCTCATGCCGCGAAGGCGTGTGCGGCTCCTGTGCGATGAACATCGACGGCACGAACTGGCTGGCGTGCACAAGATTCATAGCGGATACAGAGAAGCCAGCAACAATCTATCCCTTAAGCAATATGAGGATCATCAAGGATCTGGTTCCCGACCTCACGCACGTATTTGCCCAATACGGCCTCATCGAACCCTGGCTCCATTGCAAAGCGACCGCGCCGGAACACGAGCGCCTTCAGTCGCCGGCCGAAAGAGCTCAGCTTGACGGCTACTATGAGTGCATTCTCTGCTTCTGCTGTACGTCGGGATGCCCCAGTCATTGGTGGAATGGCGATCGCTTCCTCGGTCCTGCCGCGCTGCTGCATGCCTACCGCTGGCTCATTGACAGCCGCGACGAGGCGACTGGCGAACGGCTCGACGATCTGGAGGATCCTTTCCGACTCTACAGATGCCACACGATCCTCAACTGCACACGCACATGTCCCAAGGGATTGAACCCAGGCAAGGCTATCGCCGAGATCAAGAAAATGATTGTCGAGCGGGCAGGCTGAGGGAAGGGGGAAGAAATGAAGATCACAACCAGCCGCATGCGGCCGCTTTCTCCCAACATTCAAATCTACCGACCACAACTTACCTCGGTTCTCTCGATCGCCAATCGCATCACCGGCGTCGTCCTGAGCGCTTTCGCGGTGTTCCTGGTGGTCTGGCTTTCTGCCGTCGCCACCGGTTCGCAAGAATTCGCCACCGTTCAAAGTGTCACAGGATCCTGGATCGGGCAGGGTTTAATGATCTCAGGCCTGTTTTCCTTCTTCATGCATCTCTGCGGCGGGATCCGGCATTTGTTCTGGGACGCGGGATATGGTTTTCAACTTCGCACGATCTATGCCTCCGGCTGGGCAGTGGTCATAACAAGCTTTTTGCTCACGGGGGCAACATGGGCGCTCAGCATCTACATGGCAGGATAAGAAGGTGCACAAGCAGGATACGCGCTCACCGCTAAGCCGCGCGACCGGGCTCGGCTCGGCCAGCAAAGGCGTCGGGCATTGGTGGGCCGAGCGCGTAACGGCTATTGCACTGGTTCCTCTGACTATATGGTTCCTGGCGTCTGTGATCACCGTCACTGGCAGGGACCATGCTGGTGTCGTCACTTGGCTCAGGACGCCGTCCGCTACGATCTGTATGGTGCTGCTGCTGGTGGCGCTGTTTTATCACATGGCCCTCGGACTTCAGGTTGTAATCGAGGACTACGTTCATTCCGGAGCGAGATTTCCGGTGTTGATAGCGATTCGCTTGGGCTGCTTCGCGCTGGCCGTAACTGGCATTGTCGTCACGTTGCGTATCTCCTTGGGCGGCTGATGGAGGGGAAAGGACGAACAAATGCTCGTTGATAGAGTCGTGCCCATTGCCCGCAAGAGGCTTGCCACTATTGGATATGATGCGCCCTTGCTTGAAGCAGCGCGACTGCTTGGCGGTTCATCGGACCTGGTCGTTGTCTGCGGCCCCGATGGGCTTTTGAAGGGCGTGATTACGAAAACGGATATCGTAAGGCAGGTCGGCCGATGCCAAGGTTCAACCTGCCAGATCGCGGTATCGTCGGTTATGACCGCGGACGTCATCATCTGCCGGCCGACGGACTGGTTGCACGACGCCTGGTCGATCATGAAGGAGCGCCGACTGAAAAACATCCCCGTCACCGATGCGGAGTCTCGACCGATCGGAGTGCTCAACGCACGAGATGCGCTTGAGGCCCTCATGCTGGAGGTGGAACAAGAAGAGACGCTTTTGCGCGATTATGTGATGTGTGTTGGCTATCGCTGATGTCTATGCGGCGGCCGAGACCGAGTAGCTTGATGCCATCATCGAATAGTCTGCGGGCAGGTCCCTCGCTCGCGTCAACCCAGCGTAACCAGGAGTTCATGAACGCGCGCGTCGTCGATCAACTCGACCCGGAGGGGACGCTGAACGAGCAATATCCCATCCAACTGAGCCGAAGCCACCCCCCGGGAAAAGCCATTTGGGTTGTCTACCTTTATTCGCATGCGGGCAGAACGGCGACGGAGAGTGACCTCGAACCCTGGCCAACTGTTCGGGATGCAGGGGTCGAGATGCAGAAACGATCCCTCGAACCGCACGCCCAGGATGCTTTCGAGCCCGGCGCGGTGCATCCAGCCAGCCGAGCCCGTGTACCAGGTCCAACCGCCATGTCCGATCTGACCGGGCGCTGAATAGATGTCGGCAGCAACCACATATGGCTCCACCTTGTAATGTCGGAGTTCGGGCCGCGTGCGGGCATGGTTGATCGGGTTGAGTTGCGCGAACAAGCCCGTCGCCTTGCCGCCTTCGCCGAGGAGGGCAAAGGCGATGACCGACCACGCTGCGGCATGGGTATACTGGCCGCCATTCTCACGAATGCCGGGTGGATAGCCCTTGATGTATCCCGGATCGTGCGACATATGGTCGAAAGGCGGCGTGAACAACAGCGCCAGACCGTTGTCTTCGTCGATCAGTTCGCGTTCGACGGCAACCATGGCTTGGGCTGCGCGCTGAGGCTCGGCTGCGCCGGAGATTACTGCCCAGGATTGCGCAATAGAGTCGATGCGGCATTCATCGTTCGTCGCCGAGCCAATCACGGCGCCATCATCGAACCAGGCGCGCCGATACCAGTCGCCGTCCCATGCCTGGTGTTCGAGCGACTCCCCCAGCGCCGAGGCATGCGCGCGCCAAGCCTCAGCTCGTACCGGATCATGACGTGTATCAGCCACCCCAGCAAAGGCGGTCAGGGTCGTATGCAGGAGCCAAGCCAGCCAGACGCTCTCGCCCTGGCCGCCTTCACCCACGCGGTTCATCCCGTCGTTCCAGTCGCCACCGCCCATCAGTGGAATACCGTGGCTGCCTACCGCGAGGCTCGCATCAAGGGCGAGGGCACAATGCTCGTAAAGGCTAGCAGTTTGGAGCGAAATAGCAGGTGAGAAAAAGCTGTCGTGCTCGTCAGCGGCCAGATTTGGCCCCGCCAGGAAAGGGACGAGTTCGTCCAGGAGCGCGGCGTCGCCTGAGACCTCGATGTACTGTGCGACGGCGTAAGCCAGCCACGCCTTGTCGTCGGAAATCCGCGTGCGCACGCCCTGGCCTGAATGCGGCAGCCACCAATGCTGAACGTCGCCCTCCGCAAACTGGCGGCCCGCGGCACGAATCAGATGTTCGCGCGTAAGCGAGGGACGGATTGCCGCCAGCGCCATGCCGTCCTGAATCTGGTCGCGGAATCCGTATGCCCCGCTTGCCTGATAGAAACCCGACCGGGCCCAGATGCGACACGCGATTGTCTGATAGAGAAGCCAACCGTTCAACATGATGTCCATAGACCGATCGGGCGTTTTGACCTGCACCGCGCCGAGAATGTCCTGCCAATGCGCACGCACCTCGTTCAACACGGTGTCAAGATCGGCCCGACGATACCGCGTGATCAGTTCGACGGCCTCACCGGGGCCGGCGGTGTCGCCGAGGAAAAGGACGATTTCGGTTTCCTCTCCTGGAGCGAGCTCGATGATGGTCTGGAGAACGCCGCAAGGGTCGAGGCCGGCGCCGACCGCTCCCGAAAGGCGGGCGCCGGCCGCCAGGCCGGCCGGGTCGGCAAGGTCGCTGTTGCGGCCGATGAACTCCCGACGGTCGGCCGTCCAACTTGTTTGACGTCCACCCAAGTCGAGGAAGGCGACCCGAGATCCAAAGTCAGCGCTCCATGGATTGCGTGCGAAAAGCGCGCCGGATCCAGGATCAATCTCCGTCAGAACGAACGGAGCCGATGAGGCGCGGGAGACGCCGAGTACCCATTCGACATAAGCCGTGACGGACAGCCGGCGACGGCGGTTGGTCGTGTTGCGGAGTCTGAGGCGCGATATCTTGATCGCATCAGTCAAGGGTACATAAACCAGCAATTCCGACGCGATGCCGTGCGCCTCATGCTCGAACCGGCTGTATCCCCAACCATGCCGGGCCACGTAGGTGCTTGCGTCATCACGGATCGGGGATGCGGTCGGAGACCACAATTCGTCCGTATCCTCATCGCGCAGATAAACCGCTTCGCCCGATCGATCGGTGACTGGATCGTTTGACCACGGCGTCAACTGGTGTTCGCGGCTGTTGACCGACCAGGTGAAGCCGCATCCCTCGGCGGACATTTGAAAACCAAAAGCAGGATTGGCGACAACATTGATCCAAGGCGCAGGGGTCGACTGACCAGCGCCAAGGACCGTCACATATTCCTTACCATCATCGGCGAAGCCGCCGAGGCCGTTGAAATATTCAAGCTGCAAGCGCGGCGCCGCCACCGGTCGCAGCGGGCGCCGGGCGCGAGAGCTTCGGGCCGGCGGGATCCCGTCGCCGGCATCGGAAATGCGGTCGAGCTGTGCGGCTAACCCGCCATGCTCGGCGACGAGCACGATCCGCGCGATTGATCCAAGCAGCGCGCGGGTCTCCGTCGGGACCAGGTCGGCTCGGAGGACGAACACACGACCGGCGGAGGCGTCCTGCGAAATGGCCGACGAGAGCCCACCGTAGCTGGTCCGCACCAAGCCCTCGAGGGCGTTTTGCAGATCTTGAATGTAAGAAGAGGCGCGCTCGTTGATGATGACGAGGTCCACCGCGAGCTGTTGATGGCGCCAGTACTCCATCGCCTGAAGAAGTTGATGCGCGATCCGCATATCGTCCGCATTTGCAATACGCAGGAGGATAATGGGCAAGTCACCGGATATGCCTTGTGCCCACAGTCCGGGTTGTGCGCCTGCACCCCGAAGGATGGTCTCCGAGGAGGAACGCAACGCGGGCGTGGCGTAAAGCAGATGGCCCGCCAGACGCTGAAACAAGGTCGCATCGGCTCGATTGATCCCGAGATGATGGAGTTCCACTTGCGCCTTCGTCCAGGCGAGCGTCGCGGCGCGGTCGAATGCGCTGATGTCATGCGTTTTGTCGATCAGGTCAAGAACCCCCGTCCGCGATTTAGCGACCACAGTCCAGTATGCAATGCGAACCGGCGCACCAGGAGCGAGGTGCACACGACGCCGCAGCGCGAAGATGGGATCGAGGACCGATCCTGTCGATCCGGAAAGGAGCCGACCGTCGATCACAGCGGCGGGGTTGCGGACGCCTCGTCCTCGGCCGAGGAAGCGGCCTCTGTCAGTTTCAAATTCAGGCTTTCCTACACTCGCGCCCTCAACCACCGAATGATGCGCGGCCCAGATTTCAGGTTCGTCCGGCGAGCGCCGCCGCCGCGTGGCCAGGATGGCCCCCGGACGCGTATCGTACTCGGTCTGGACGAAAAGTTTCGCGAAGGCTGGATGGGCGGCATCGGTGGCCGGGGGCGCCATGACCACCTCGGCGTAGGATGTGACCTCGATGTCTCGCGAGCGACTGCCGGAATTGGTGACGGTCACACGGCGTACCTCAGCGTCGTCCCCCGCTGAAACAACAACCTCGAGGATGGTGCTCAGCTCGCCGTCGCGCCGCGAGAATGTGGCGCGATCCGCGCTGAAAGTGACCGCGTAGTGATCCGGCTCAACGCCCGTCGGGGCGATCCCCGCCGACCAGACTTCGTCGCTCTCGATATCCCTGAAATAGATGTAGGATCCCCAATCATCGCAGGTTGCGTCCTCTCGCCAGCGTGTAACAGCCAGCGCGCCGTAGCGGCTGTATCCCGAGCCGGCCGCCGTCAGCATTACGCTGTAACGGCCATTGGAGAGCAGGTGCGTCGCAGGCGTCGCGGCATAGGGGTCGACGCGCCGCGAGGCTTCGGGCAGATCGAGCTCCCGGATCTTCGCCACGGAAATCCCGTCGCTCGCCCAAGGCGACTGCACCGCGACCTCGCGGGGCATACGTTCCTGTAGCAGCAGCTCGGCGGCCCTCATCATCGGCTCTGCGTGGAAACGGCGCCGCATCGCGCCTCCCAACAAGGCGTCTGCGATGGCGGCGATCGTCATGCCTTGGTGATGGGCCATATAGGCATGGACAACCGCGACGATTTTTCCGTCCGGCAATCGAGCGGGCGTGTAGTCGAGCGCCTCGAAAAACCCGTGACGGCCCAGGCCGCCCTGCGCGACCAACTGCTCGAAGTTTCGCGCTGCAGCAACCGGATCGACCGTCGCCGCCAACGCGGTCGCATAAGGCGCCACAACGGCATTTTCGCCGAGTCCTCGCTTCAATCCGAGCCCCGGCACGCCAAAATTGGAGTATTGATAAGTTAGTTCCAGGTCGCGAGCGTTATAGGCGGATTCAGAGACACCCCAGGGCACGCCGAGGGTTTTTCCGTATTCGATCTGCCGCCGGACAATGACATGGTTGGTCTGTTCGATCATGCTGCCTGCCGGTGAGCGCATGACGATGGACGGCATCAAGTATTCGAACATTGAACCCGACCACGAGATCAATGCCGCGCTGCCATCGACCGGAGTGACATCGTGTCCGAGGCGAAACCAGTGTCGGGCGGGAAGGTCACCTTTTGCGATAGCGACGTAGCTTGCCAGCCTCGCCTCCGACGCCAGCAGATCGTAGCAGCTTTCGTCCATCACGCCCTCGGTGACCAGGAAGCCAATCGAGAGCAACATGCGTTGGCGGTCGAGCAGGAAATCGAATTCCATCGCCATCGCCAAAGTTCTGGCAGTTTCGCCAATAGCGGAGAGACGTTCCGACATCTCGGCGGCAGTTGGTCCCGAACTGTCCAGATCGCGTTTATGACTGGCGATTGAGTTGCGGATGGCGCGTGTCCAAAAAAGCATGTCAGAGCTGCCGTCCTCGGCCCGTTCGAGCGCCAACGCCTGAGTGATGTCGACCAAGGTCTCGGCCGATGTCGCCAGCGCAGAAAGGAGGTTAGGCATCTCTTGAGGGGCGGCCGGCGGTCGATGTAGGTCAGCCGTGAGAAGGGCGATGGCGTCGTCGAGCTGACGCCAGGTGACGGTATCGGTGCGACGGCTGTCTCGCAGCGTGTTGACCTCATCGACCATGATGTTGAGAGCGTCGTCTATTCCTCTCAACCGCGCTGCCGCACTGAGGTCGCCCCAATCCTTGCAAGCGTTGGCGAGCGCGATGAGATGTCCGGCGAGATTGCCGCTATCGACGGAGGAGACATACCGCGGATCGAGGGGACGAAGATCGCGGGTATCGTACCAATTATAGAAATGTCCACGAAAGCGGTCGAGGCGCCCCATGGTCGAAAGCGTCGCTTCCAGACGCTCGACCGTGTCGGCGACACCGAGCCAACCAAAATCGTGTGCACTCGCCGCCGACAGCAGGTAGAGACCGATATTGGTCGGCGAGGTGCGATGGGCGACGACCGGCGCGGGATCCTCCTGGAAATTGTCTGGGGGAAGATTGTTGTCGTCCGCGGAAACGAAGGTCTCGAAGAACCGCCAGGTCCGTCGCGCGATCATCCGCAAGGCGCGAGCCTCCGCCACGGTCGGCGCTTGCACCGCCGCTGCTCTGACCGAAGGCAGGCTCACCCACCTGGCGATTGCGGGAGAGGCGATCCACAGGATCGCAAACGGGACGGCAAGAAACCAGGTCTGGTTTCCGGAAAACAAGGCTACGATCGGCGCGGCCACACCGATCAGCACCGCGCCCGCCATCCAGCGATAGTAAGCGGACGTTGTAGGTTCGCGACCAATTGTGGCTTGTGCCGACGGGGTCCATTCGAGAAGGTTGCGCCGGGTGATAAACAGCCGGAACAGGGTGCTGGCGATGGCATCGCCCATCAGCCACGCCTGGTGCGCCAGCAAAGTGATTATCAACAGTGATTGAAGCAGGGCGAGGCGAAAGTCCGACATCACGGTTTTGAAGTGAATGCGCTGGCTGAGACCGGCATGACGCGGTGCTATCCCTGCCAGAGCCGGCACGGAACTGGGCAACACAAGCGTTGCCACGACAAAGATCGTCCAGATTACCGCGGCGTCGAAAGGCAGCAGCCATCCCGCCATGAGCGCGAGCAGGCACGTGATCGGAGAAAATGTGCGCCGCAGATTGTCGACCATCTTCCAACGACCACTGGCAGGCATTGTTACGGAGTGCGTACGGCCCCCTCCCAGCAGACTGGACCACCCTAATATCCACGGCAGCAACTGCCAGTCCCCGCGCGCCCAACGATGATACCGAAGTGACGCAACATCATAGCGGGCCGGGTAGGCTTCGACGACCTCGATGTCGGCGGCCAGAGCGGAGCGGGCAAATACGCCTTCGAAGAGGTCATGGCTGAGGAGGATCGAATCGGGCGAACGGCCCTTGAGTGCGAATTCGAAGGCGTCGACCGCATAGATGCCTTTGCCTGCGTAGGACCCTTCCTCTAGCAAGTCTTGATAGACGTCGGCTACAGCCGTTGAATACGGGTCGATCGCGTTCATGCTGGAGAACACGCGCTGGTAGACCGATCCCTCGGCTGCCGTCGGCAGCGCGGTGGCAACACGAGGCTGCAGCACGGCATGGCCTTCCACGACGCGGCCGGTGGCCGCGTCGTGGCGTGGCTGGTTCAGCGGGTGCGCCATCTTGCCGATCATGCGCCGGATCGAATCACGCCGAAGTCTCGTATCCGCGTCCAGTGTGATGACATAGAACACGCCCTCCGGAACCTGAGGCGGCCGGCCATCAAGGCTCAGGAATGTGGTATCGGAAGCACCCCGCAACAATTGGTTCAGCTCATGAAGCTTGCCGCGTTTGCGCTCCCAGCCAATCCACTTTTGTTGGCTCTCATTCCATACGCGCCGGCGATGGAGCAGCAGGAAACGATCGCCGCCAGGCGCTTGTCCATGGCGCAGGTTCAGGCGCGCAATCGCATCGATGGCAACTTGAAGGAGTTCCTGGTCACCTTCGACGGTCTCGGTCGCCGCGTCGGTCCAGTCAGACAGCAAGGCGAGTTGAACATCACCAGCGATGCTCGCGAGATAGTGGATTTCCAACTGTTCGATTTGCGCGGCAACAACCTCGCGGGTCGTCAGCAAGGTCGGCACAACCACGAGCGTGCGAAGCCGTTTGGGCACGCCATCGCGAAGTTCGAGACCCGGCAGTTGGGTCGGGCCGAAACGGTGGGTCAACTCCTGGTTGACGAGCGCAACCGCTGCGTCCAGGGCTGGGATGGCCCCGAGTGTTCCCAGTATGCCCAACCATATCCAGCCAGGACTGGCTTGAGCATGGACGACGATCGGCATCGCCAGCAGGAGCGCGGCCACGATCGCGCCCGCACCGATATACCCTCCAATGCCAAGCGTGCGATAGAACCGCCCGAATAACAGTCGAGGTCGTGGGCGAAATCCAACTTCCGCTTCGAACTCGACACGACCGCCTGCGCAAAGATAATAGCCAGGATCGGTCTGGCGTTCGTCTGTCTCCAAGGCTTCAGGCTCGGCCTGAGCGCCGGTTAAAACCGCTCGGTGAGCGATTTCCAGCTCACTAAGGCCGGATCCGCGGGCGAGTTCCTCGACGGCCGTGCGGTACAGATTGCGGGTCGGGAAGTCCATCTCCGCAAAGCTGCAGCCATCCGCCAACACAGCGTCGATCAGGGTGACGCGTTCGAAGATTTCCGTCCAATCGACATCGGACATGCGGCGCATGCTGGTGATGATGTTTCGAACGGTAACGTTGGCCGAAATCTGCTTTTGTTGCTCGTCATTGACAGCTGCGTCTACGGTCTTCCCCTGCGCCGCCAGCCGTTTGTCGAGATGTATGAACAGTGACGAGACGGAGGGACCTTCATCGCGTAGCCGATGAACGAGTTGAAGGAGGAAGGCCTCGGAGAGCACCCCTTGATCGAGCTCGTCCATGACGGACTTAGGAGGCTCGGCCGCATGCCCACCCACCGCGAGAAACCTGTCGGCAAGATCATCCGCTCTGCGGCGCTCCTCGCGGCTATAAACGATACGCGCTGCGATCCGCCTGAGGTTTTCTATTAGAATGACCCTGAGAGTAATCGCCGATGCCCAGAGTTCGCCGATCATCAGTGGCTGGATGGTTTGATAGGCGTGTACGTAGTCGCACCACGCGTCGACATCGAACCGGCTGTCCGTGTGGGCGACGAATGCCCAAGCCATCCCGAAGACACGCGGATAGCCCGCAAACGGGCCGTCCGCGAGCGTAGGGAGTTGGCGATAGTAACGAGGTGGCAGATCCAATCTGACTTGTCGGATTTGCCGTTCCACTTGATGGAAATTATCGATCAACCACTCCGCGGCAGGAGTGATAGCCGCCCCGTCACCGACCGCCTCGCAGATGGAGCGATAAGCAGCGATCAGGCTGGCTTCATTGTCGGTGAGCCGCTTCAGCAGCGAATGCCCGTTCGGCCTGTCCTGCTTGATGTGCTGGGCGGCCGCCAGGCTGCGGGCGTGCTCTTGCAGTCGTTCGACGCTGAACAACATTTCGCGAACAGCGTTCGTATCGTTCCAGGGCGAAGGCGCCGGCGCCAAACCAAAGGCCCGACGAAGCAGGGTGGCCATCAACATGTCTCCACCGCACCTGCAGCGCAGATGCGTTCCAAAGCGTCATGGCCGTTGGTCCTCTTACGCTGACCCACGGCGTACGTGACGAGGCCTACATGACCAGGCGTCGCCCTCCAGCGGTTACCGGAAGGGGCGCAAACCGTTATTCGCCGTCCGTGGCGATCAACATCCAATTCCGCTTCGTTGACTGGGTTTCACAGGCGAACGTCCACGTATCGATCACCTCAACGATTTGCTCGGGATCGCCGGCGACGATCGCATCGTTGGCCGAGCGTGTAACGCTGACCACGTCGGAAACGAACCGAACAACAACCTCAGCGGTACCGTCTTGCTCGAGAGTATCGACGACCTTTGCTTCACTGGTGCCGATGAAGGTGAGATGCAGCGTCTCCTCGCGATCCCGGCGTCCGGCAATGGCTCGCTCAAAGGTATCAAGCACTTCCGGCCCGACAAGGCGCTTCAACGTCTGGATGTCACTGTCCGCATAGGCCCGCAGGATAGTTTCATAGGCTGTCTTGGCGCCAGCCAGAAACGCGGCGATGTCGAAATCCGGGTCGATCTTTCGAATCCCATCCAAGGGGGTGTCGGCGGAGGGCGTGCGTTTGTCACTGCCGGTCCGTTGGTCCGTCGGCGCATCGTCCCGCTTGGCCTTGTCGGTGCCAGGGCGCGGCTGAGTTTGGCCCCAACTGCTCAGCAATGCCCAATAAAACGCGATGATTCCCACGAGCAGGATGTGGTTGTTCGGATCTGTGGTCTCGTTCATGACGTTCTCCCGACAAGATGTCGAAGCGACAGCAGGCGCCGATTTGGAACAGGAGGCGAAGCTAGAGGATGCGCGGCAGCTTCTCCCACTGATGGAAGGGCGGCGGCGATGGCAGTTGCCATTCGAGCGTGGTCGCCCCTTCGCCCCATGGATTGGCGCCAGCCTGGCGTCGGCGGCTGAAAGCTTCCGCCACCGTGATGAAGAAGACGACAAGCCCAGCCGTTGAAATGTAGGACCCGATCGACGACACGAAATTCCAGCCGGCGAAAGCGTCGGGGTAGTCGGCATAGCGCCGCGGCATGCCGGCCATGCCCAGAAAATGCTGTGGGAAGAAGACGAGATTGACGCCGATGAACATCAGCCAGAAATGCAGCTTGCCCAGCGTTTCGCTGTACATGTAGCCGGTCATCTTCGGGAACCAGTAATAGAAGCCAGCGAAGATGGCGAAGACTGCACCCAAAGACAGCACATAGTGGAAGTGGGCGATCACAAAATAGGTGTCGTGCAACGAGCGGTCGATGCCGGGGCTGGCGACCATGATCCCGGTGACGCCGCCGATGGTGAAGAGCAGGACGAAGCCGAGAGCCCACAGCATCGGCGTCTTGAACTCGATCGATCCTCCCCACATGGTCGCCAGCCACGAAAACACCTTCACCCCGGTTGGAACGGCGATGACCATTGAGGCGAAGGCGAAGTAGCGCTGGCTGTCCACGGACAGACCCGTGGTATACATATGATGCGCCCAGACGACGAAACCGATCGCGCCGATCGCCACCATCGCATAGGCCATGCCGATATAGCCGAAGATCGGTTTTTTGGCGAAGGTCGAGATGACGTGGCTGATGATGCCGAAGCCGGGGAGGATCATGATGTAGACTTCGGGATGGCCGAAGAACCAGAATAGGTGCTGGTAGAGGATCGGATCGCCGCCGCCGTCCGGCACGAAGAAGGTCGTGCCAAAGTTGCGGTCCGTGAGCAGCATCGTGATCGCGCCGGCGAGCACCGGCAGCGACATGAGAAGCATGAAGGCGGTGACCAGCATCGACCAGGCAAACAGAGGCATCTTGTGCATCGTCATGCCAGGTGCGCGCATGTTGAAGAGGGTGGTGATGAAGTTGATCGCGCCGAGAATCGATGACGCTCCCGCAAGATGGATCGAAAGGATGACGAGGTCGACCGCAGGGCCCGGTTGGCCGGTGGTCGAAAGTGGCGGATAGAGCGTCCAGCCGCCGCCATGACCGAGCGTGCCGGGCGCTCCAGGAACGAACATCGAGGTGATGAAGAGGATAAACGACATTACCAACAGCCAGAAGGAAATGTTGTTCATGCGTGGAAAGGCCATATCGGGCGCGCCGATCATGATCGGCACCATCCAGTTGCCGAACCCCCCTATCAGCGCCGGCATGAGGACGAAGAAGATCATGACCAGCCCATGGGCACTGACGACGACGTTGTAGACAGCCGGGTCGCCGAATATCTGCAGTCCCGGTTCCTGAAGCTCCATCCGGATCAGCACCGAGAGCGCGGTGCCGAGTACTCCCGCCATGATCGAGAAGATCAGATAGAGCGTCCCGATGTCCTTGTGGTTGGTGGAGAACAGCCACCGGACGAGAAACCGGGGCCTGTGATCATCCAAGGTCGTGGCTGGATTAGACATGATGTGCTTCCTGCTTTTCACTGCTGGCAGGCAAGACGGCCTCAACGATGGACGGCATCCGCGATCCGCCGTCACAAAGGGGATCAGGCCTTGCCTGCACTCATTCATTCATCCGTGACGATCACATCCATCGGAATGTCGTGTGGCTGCGGATAGATGGTCTGGATCCTGCTGCCGGCGTAACCGACGCCGACGACGAGCGGCCGTTTCGGCGCGGCGGCCAGGGTTCGGTCGAAGAAGCCGCCACCGTAACCCAAGCGGTAGTTTGCCTGGTCGAAACCGACGACGGGTGCGATGACCACATCCGGTTGGACAGCAGGTCCGTGAGAAGGGACAAGAATATTCCAGACGCCGCGTTCGAGCGGGTCTCCTGGCCCCCAGATACGAAACTCCAGCGGCCAGCCTTTCTTGATGACGACTGGAAGCGCAATCCGTCCGCCGCGCTCGATCACCTTTATCGCCCAGTTGCGGAGATCGGGCTCACCGCGGAATGGCCAATAGCCGCTGACGATCCGCCCGCTCACCCGACCGACAGCCAGGTCGAGAGCGGAAGCGATACGCAAAGACCTCGCATTGCGTTCCTCGGCGTCGATCGCGAGACGCTCATCGATCAGGCGCTTGCGTTCCGCCTTGCGCCATCGACAGACATCGGGCCATGCGTCCTGAACTGCCGGCTCAGTGCCGTACCCGGGGACAAGTTCGTGCATGAAGCATGCTGGAGAGGCGTATTCTCTCGTCTCCGGGTAGACATCCTCCTGATCAGACATCGCACGCTCCATATCCGTTGCAGCGGAGACCCCGCTTCCGTGGACGTTGCGCTGCGTAAAACAGGAAGGCAAACGGAATTAAATGCTGTATTAGTGCAAGATTATTGCACTGAACTGAAAGCTGTGATGGACATCGACCGCGCGCGCACGTTTTTGGAAATCGTCCATTCCGGCAGCTTTCTGAGAGCTGCCGACCGACTCCACGTCACCCAGACAACTGTGAGCGCGCGGATACGCACGCTGGAGGAAGAGCTCGGACGTCAACTCTTCATCCGCAACCGCAATGGCGCGCAGTTGACGCCGGCGGGCCGGGAGTTCGAGCGGTTCGCCCAGTCATTCGTGCAAATTTGGGAGCGCGCCCGCCACCAGCTCGCCATCCCATCGGGACGGACAAGCGTCGTCGCCCTGGGCGGAGAGCTCAGCCTATGGAACCCGCTGCTGCTCGACTGGCTGGTCTGGATGAAGAAGGCCAGGCCGGAAATCGCCATTCAAGCCCAAGTCGGCGTGCCGGACCAGCTCCTCGAGCAGCTCAGGACCGGCGTTCTGGACATTGCGGTGCTCTATGCGCCGAAGCTGCTGCCGGGTTTCAGGGTAGAGCTTCTCGTCGAGGAGCAGCTCGTCCTGGTTCGCACCACCGACAGAGATGGGGAACCGGTCGGCTCCAAGGACTATGTCTATGTCGACTGGGGGCCGCTGTTTGCGGCCCAGCATGGTGCCAGTTCCTCTGCCTTCGGCGAGCCGGGATTGATGGTCGGCCTTGGCCCGCTTGGGCTGAGCTACATCCTGCGCGCCGGCGGAATGGGTTATTTCCGCAGGGGCGCAGCAGCTCCCCATATCGAGGCGGGGCAGCTGGAGGTGGTAGAAGGCGCGCCGGAATTCACCTATCCAGCCTATGCAGTCTATCCGGAAGCAAGCGAGGCGCGAGCCGACGTGCAGGAGGCGCTACGTGGATTGAAGCAAGTTGTGAAATGATCGTCGCTCCCGGCGCGAAGCCACGGTTCGCGTTAGTGGAAGGATCGCAAAGACTGCAATGACAAGCTGTCGGCTTCGTCGGTCATCTACATTTCGATCAAAGCGTAGGCCAGGCCAAAGATTCCGGTCATTAGAACGGCGAAGAATGCCCAGCCTCTCAACGCGGCTCGCACATCTTCAGGCTTGGCGCCTTTCTGGTTGTCGTAATCATCCATAATCAGATCCTAGTTTGTTGGGCTCACTTGGTACAGGCAAGGGCTGACGGAACGCTTGTCTATCCGCCTTCACAGCCTTCGGGATAGTCGAGCTTTCAGGCCGCTGACGGACCCGGGTCGTCGAACCCGGGGTCGAAAGCCGCCATGCCTTGCTTTGCCGCTTTGTCTTGCGCCTCATCGGAACGATGGACGACGCGCAGAACCGGTCCGCCCAACCCCCACGAGCCCGGCTCGGCACCCCCCGCCAGCTTCAGTCTCTCGCGCCTTGCGGCTTCTGGCTGATAGACCACTTCATGCACAGTCAGCGTTTCAAGGCCGCCGTCCGTTGTCGGGATGGATATGGACTGACCTTCGGCCAGACCAAGCAGCGCCAGGCCGCGCGGATTGGTGATCGGCAAAAGCATGCCAACCAGACCGCGCATCTCGTCATGGGCGACGATGCGGGTTTCGGCAGGGCCGTCGTTCACCCGATAAGCCACACGGGTACTGAGTGTCACGACGTTTGCCGGGACGTCTTCCCGAAACATTACAACTGCGCTCGAAATCTTCCGTTGAAGGATAGCCGAGAAGGCATCGCGGGCAGGGCGGCGCTCCTGCATCACTTCAAGAATCGTGTAGTCCTTGGTGGTCAGTTGACAGCTATCGATAGTGGGCATGGCGCGTCTCCAGCCGGTCCTCTGCAAGGGATCCGGCGTCAAGCAATTGATCGGGTGTGGAAAGCTACCCCTGTGCCGGGCCAGGATAGGCCGGCGCAGGGGTCACACTCCCGCGATGAGGCTGCCCGCGTGATTGAGGAGACGGATGGAAACGCCCATGACTAGACGCCCGCCACAATTGTCGAAGACGCTGGCGCGCGCCGATCGGCTACATCGCCTTCCGGAGCGGGCTGGCTCACGTCAAGCACCAACAATTCGTGTCGACGCCCGTCCCGGGCGGTCCACATGATCGACTGGCCAGCCGAGAGGCCGATCAGGGCCGTGCCAATCGGCGTAAGGATCGAAACCTTGCCTTCTGAGATGTCGGCATCGCCAGGGAAAACCAGCGTCACCGTTTTCCGATCGCCGGTGTCGGGCTTGAACGTCACAATCGAGCCCATCCGGACGGTGCCGGCGGAGACCCAGCCATCGGCGACGATGCGCGCGCGCTCGAGTTCGGCGAGCAACTCATCTGCCGCCTCCGGATTTCGGGCGGCAACGGTGTTCGCGAGGGCCGACAAACGTGCGTGATCCGATTGTGAGATGCGGATGTTCGGCTTGCGCCGGGTTTTCTTGTTGTCTTGCATTTGAATACTCATGTTCTGCCTCGCGTCCGGGACCCGCCGAAGGGGCCGTCAACGGTTGTCAGTGCGACGGAAATTTATTGCTGAATGCGCCGATACTGCAGGGACTGATGCGACCCTGCGCCAATGTCACATGTCGATTTCACATGCTCACCCCTCGGCTCGGGGCGCGCATGGCAGCCGAGCCGGGGGTTACGATCCCGCTATGGGGCAAACCCGGAAAAGAAAATCGCGGCGGATTTTGGCGGTGGTGCTCATACACCTATAGTTGGGGAAGCAATTTGCGAAGTCAAGCCGCGCGGCGCCAGGCTCAGCGGCAAGAGAAGGCGATCAAGCATTTCCGGCCGCCCTTGCAGCACAGTGAAGCCGCCGCATAGGGTGCCCTTTCGACTACGCGAGAGCATCGTCAACTAGATCACTACCCAAGTCTGCCGAAGGATAGGTATGATCTCACGGACGAGAAACACGGAGCTGCCATGAAAATCCTTGCCGCGACCGATTTTTCCACCCGTTCACAACGTGCACTGCGGCGAGCCGGCCTCCTGGCGCGGGACGTCAGCGCGGAACTCACACTCGTCCATGTCGTCGACGACGACCAACCCCTAGGCATGCTCGAGCTCGAAAAACGCGAGGCGCAGAGATATCTTGAAGAGCAAATGGGTTCGATCGCTGAACTGCGGGGGCTCCACTGTAAGTCTACGGTTGTCGCCGGCGATCCGTTCGACGGCATTTTGAGGGCGGCCGAGGCGCATGCGATCGATCTCATTGTCATGGGCGCGCACCGCAAGCAGCTGCTGCGCGATATTTTTGTCGGAACGACTATCGAACGGGTGATCCGTACAGGACCATGCCCGGTGCTCATGGTGAATGCAGAAGTAGAGCATTCATACAAAAAGGTGATGGCTGCCGTGGACATGTCCAAGCCGTCCGCGCGGGCGATCAGGACGGCTAGGGAAACCGGGTTGATTGGCGACGCCAGTCTTTCGCTGGTCCATGGTTTCGATGCGTTCGCCAAGGGAAAAATGTCAAATGCTGGAATAGGCAAGGACGAGATCGCGCGCTACGTGGCGGCAGAACGTTTGCAGGCGGGCAGGGAACTGGTCGCGTTTCTGGAAGCGAACGACTTTGGCGTCGACAACTGGTCGCTGCGTATCAAGGAAGCAGGCCCCGTCGAAGCGATCATGGAGGCGATCAAGGAGGTTGCCCCCGATCTTCTGGTGATCGGAACGCATGGCCGTTCGGGCCTCATCAAGGTACTTCTGGGAAGCGTGACAGAAAGCATTCTGCGATCGGTCGACGTGGATGTTTTCGCGGTGCCGCCGATCCGAAGTTGATCGAGGCCTATACGCCAGATGATCGTGGCTGTTCGTCTTGGGATTCCGCGGCCATCTCGAATGGCGGGACGCCATCGTTACCCTCGCTGCGGTCCCGGTAAAGCGCCGCGCGCGCCAGGAGCATAAGCGAGACGGGTGTCGTGACAGTCACGAACAGTGCGATCAGTATCTCGTGCAGGACAGGTTTCGACTGAAGCACTGAATGAAAGATGATCGAGGCGATCAGAACACCTCCCGTGCCCCAGGTGGTCCCTAGCGTCGGCGCATGGATTCGTTCGTAAAAACTTCTGAACCGCAGGAGCCCGACCGACCCGAGCAGGGTCAGCGCCGATCCCAGGATCAGGAAGAACCCCGTGAGCAGAGCCGCCCAGACCGGCAGGTCGCCGAGACCGGTCATTCTATTACCTCGCCGCGCATAAGGAATTTCGCCAGCGCCACGGTCGAGACAAAGCCGAGCAGCGCGATCACCAGGGCAGCCTCGAAATAGACCGTGCTGCCGGCACGGATGCCGAAGGTCAGCAGCAGAAGCATGGCGCCGACATAGAGCGCATCGAAGCTCAGGATCCGGTCCTGCGCGCGCGGCCCCCGAACGAGGCGCAGCAGAGAGCACGCCATTGCGGCGACCAGAAGCAATTGAGCGACGGTGACGGACCAGACGATTATGACGCCGCTCATTCGAAAATCTCCATCAACCGCCGTTCATAACGCTGCTTGATCAGGTCGATCCACGCCTGCCGGTCGATCAGGTCGAGAACATGGATCCGAAGCCTGCCGCTGCCGGCATGATATTCGACCCAGGCGGTGCCGGGCGTACTAGTGATGATGCAGGCGAGTACAGCCAACCCAGTCCGGTCGCGCAGTTCGAGAGGGATCATCACGAAGCCGGATGTTCGCGTACGCCGCCTGCCTTGCAGGATGACCCCCGCAACGGCGATGTTGGAGCGAAGAATGTCCGCCAGGACGATCAGGACCAGTTGCGGGATCATGTCCCAGCGTCGTATTTTTGGTTTGGAGGGTTGAAGCGCTGCCATCGCCAAGGACGCTGCAAGAGCGATTATGCCGCCGAGAACAACCTGGCCGACGGACAGACCATTGAGCAGCATCCACATGACGAGCAGCGAAGCTGTCAGCAGCGGATAAGGCAGAAGAGCGCTCATTTGTCCCTCGGCGCGTTGGGGCCTGGTATCGGCTGGGCGGACAGAACATCTCGCAAATAGTCCGCTGGCGAATGCAGGGACTGAGCGGTCGCCTCCATGTAGCGCATCATTTGTCCACCCTGGACCGTCATCAACAGGCAGAGCGTCAGCAGGAAGGCGACAGGCGCGATCTCCAGCAGCAGCACGCGGGGTATGGTGCCTTCGATCGGCGCCCAGAAAATCTGGATGCCGGCGCGCATTGTGGCGATCAGGGCACAGAGGCCGGACAGGATCAGCAACGCGACCAGGGCCCATGTCGAGCTCGCGATTACGCCGCCGTCCGCCACCGCATCGGGGCGCACCATCGCGCTCAGCAGCGCGAACTTTCCGACAAATCCCGAAAGCGGTGGCAGGCCCGCAAGCAAGAGGCCGCATGCCGCGAAACAGATGCCGAGAACGGCCAGCGTGCCGGGGATGGCAACGCCGACTTCCTCCTGCTCTGGCACTTCCTCCTCCATGTCGTCGCCATAGGCTTCCATGGTCACCGATAGAACATTTGCGGCTGGGTCCTGCACCCGCTCGACGAGCTCGATCAGGAGAAAGAAAGCGCCGATCGTCAGGGTTGAACTGACCATGTAGAAGAGGGCTCCGGCAGTGACTCTCGCATCGGCCATGCCGATCGCGGCCAGCAGTGTGCCGGATGAGACCAGGATGCTGAAGCCGGCGAGCCGGCCCACCGCCTGCGACGCCAACACGCCGACAGCGCCGAAGGCGATGGTGGCCATGCCGCCGAACAGCAGCCACGAGTGGCCAAAGCCCGCTGTGGCCCCAGCGTCCACGCCAAACAGCAACAGGGAAAGCCTCAGCAGGACATAGAAGCCGACCTTGGTCATGATCACGAAGATCGCGGCGACCGGGGCCGCTGCCGCCGAATAAGCGCCCGGCAGCCAGAAGCTCAGCGGCCACATCCCCGCCTTGACCAGGAAGGCGACGCCGAGGACGGCGGCGCCGGCTTCGAGCAGCATTCGATCCTGCGCCGGCACCGCCGGGATTCGCTGCGCAAGATCCGCCATGTTCAGTGTACCGGTCACGCCATAGATCTGGCTGACGCCGATCAGAAACAGCGACGAAGCCGCGAGATTGACTGCAATGTAGTGCAGGCCCGCCTTGACGCGGAGCGGTCCCGAGCCATGCAGAACGAGACCATAGGATGCGGCCAGAAGGACCTCGAAGAAGACGAACAGGTTGAACAGGTCGCCCGTGAGGAACGCCCCGTTCAGCCCCATCAGCAGAAGCTGGAAGAGCGTGTGGAAATGCGGGCCTGCCTTGTGCCAGCGCGCCAGCGAGAAGGCCAGGGAAGCGAGCGCCAGTACGCTGGTCAGGACCAGCATCAGGGCAGATAGCCTGTCGAGCACGAGCACGATGCCGAACGGCGCCTGCCAATTGCCGAGCAGGTAAACGCCGGTTGCTGCGCCGGACGAAGCGCTGGCATTGTCGGCCGAGCGAAGTAGAGCGATGGCGATGACCATCAGCGCAAGCGCCGAGACGATGCTGATCACGGCCTTGATGACATGGCGACGCTCGTCCAGCAGCAGCAGAAAGGCCCCTGCCGCCAGCGGCAGGACGATCGGCATGATCATGAGATGACCTGCCGTTTCCATCAATTGGGCTCCCTGCCGTCGACATGGTCGCTGCCCGTCAAGCCGCGCGATACCAGCAGCACCACGAGGAACAGGGCAGTTGTCGCGAAGCCGATGACGATCGCGGTCAAAACAAGCGCCTGCGGGATGGGGTCGGCGTAGTCCGCTGGGTTGACCACCGCGCCGGATTGGAGAACGGGCGGCGTATTAACCCTAAGTCTGCCCATTGAGAAGATGAACAGGTTGACACCATAGCCGATGAGGGACAGGCCGATGATGACCTGAAAGGTCCGCGGCCGCAGCAACAGCCAAACGCCGGACCCCGTCAGCACGCCGATCCCGATGGCGAGGATAAGCTCCACTACGCGATTTCCTCGTTGCTTTGCGCGGCGATCCGCGATGCGCGCAGTCGGCGGATGGACTGGTGGGCGAGAGCGATCAGCATCAGCACGGTAGCACCGACAACGAGCGAGAAGACGCCGAGATCGAAAAGGGTCGCGGTAGCCGCCGGCACGGAACCGATCAGCGGCAGCTCGACATAGCGGGAATACGAGGTCAGGAACGGGTATCCGAACAGCCAGGAGCCCGCGCCGACGAGGGCCGCCACGAGAAGCCCGAAGCCGATCCAGTTCACCGGCAGGACGCGCAACCTGTCTTCAACCCAGCGTGTGCCCTCCGCCAGATATTGCAGAATGAAGGCGGCCGCCAATGCTATGCCGGCGACAAAGCCGCCGCCGGGGAGGTCGTGGCCGCGCATGAACAGATAGGCGGCGAACACGATGATTACCGGGAACAGCCATTGCATGATCACCGAGGGGATCAGCAAATAGTCGCTCACCGTATCGCCCGCCTCGCGGTCGGGCCGGGCTTCGTCAAATGCCCGCTGGACGCGTTGCTGTTCAGGGGATTCCACATTGTCGGGCGCCGGCCGGAACCGGCGAAGCAGGGCGAACACCGTCAAGGCGACGATGCCGAGAACCGTGATCTCGCCGAACGTGTCGAAACCCCGGAAGTCTACCAGGATGACGTTGACGACGTTCTTGCCGCCGCCTTCCGAATAGGCCTTTTTCAGGAAGAAGTCGGCGATAGTGACTGGCGGGGTCCGCGTCATGACCGCATAGGCGATAATCGTCATGCCGGTTCCGCACGCAACCGCCATGGCCAGATCGCGGTAGCGGCGTAGTCTTGCCCCCGTCGTTGCCACGCCGCGGGTGACGTCTGCCGACCGCTTGGGCAACCAGCGCAGGCCGAGAAGGATGAGAACTGCGGTCACCACCTCTACGAGCAGTTGAGTGAGCGCGAGGTCTGGCGCGGAAAACCAGACGAAGGTGATGCAGGTGACAAGTCCGGCGCCGCCGAGCAGGATAAGCGCGAACAGTCGGTGGAACTTGGCTTGCCATGCGGCGCCGAGGGCGCACACGACGCCGACCGCCCAGATGCCGGCAAAGGTGACGTCGAGGCCTTGGACTGTCAGCCGACCGGGATCGAAACCTAGCCTGTGGAGTGGCCATGCGGCGGCGATGAAGGCCACGACGATTAGCAAGCGAAGTTGCGGCTGGAGCCGACGCGTTCCGAGAATGCTTTCCAGGAAGCGGGCACCTCTCCACGAGACCGCCACCATCACGCGCTCGAAGACGCGCTGGCCCCTGAGGCGGCGGAAGTAGGGCGGCCCGTCCTCACAGCGCGCCAGATAATCCTTCAGCAGCAGATAAAGGATTGCACCACCGGCGAGCGCCAACACGCTCATGAAAAGCGGAATCGTGAACCCATGCCAGACGGCCAGACTGTACTCCGGCGTCGCGGGCCCCAGGACGGAGGTGACGGCGGTGTGGAGGAACGGGCCGACGGTCAGGCCGGGTACGGTCCCAACCAGGAGGCAGGCGAGGACAAGAAGCTGGATCGGAAACCGCATGAAAAACGGCGGTTCGTGAGGTTCGCGAGGCAGATCGGCCGGCAGCAATCCGAAAAACACGCTGTGGATGAACCGTGCCGAGTAGGCAACTGCGAAAGCACTGCCCAGGACGGCTGCATAGGGTGCTGCGGTATCGAGAATGGAATCGGCGTGCGTTGCGATCGCCTCGGCGAAGAACATTTCCTTGGAGAGAAATCCGTTCAGGAGGGGCACGCCAGCCATGGCCGCGCTTGCCACCATGGCGAGCGTTGCGGTGTAGGGCATGAAGCGGAAAAGTCCGCCCAGCCGCTGCATGTCGCGCGTTCCGGTCTCATGGTCGATGATGCCGGCGGCCATGAACAACGAGGCTTTGAACGTGGCGTGGTTGATCATGTGGAAGATGGCGGCGACGGCCCCAAGGGGGCTGCCGAGGCTGAGCAGAAGTGTAATCAGACCGAGATGGCTGATGGTCGAGTAGGCGAGCAAACCTTTTATGTCCCGCTGGAAGATCGCAAAATACGCCCCCAGCACGAAAGACATCATGCCGGCGAAGCCGACAATCCAGAACCATTCGTATGTCCCCGCAAGCACCGGCCACAGGCGCGCCAACAGGAACACGCCGGCCTTCACCATGGTCGCCGAGTGCAGGTAGGCCGAGACCGGGGTCGGTGCGGCCATGGCGTTGGGCAGCCAGAAGTGGAACGGAAACTGCGCGCTCTTCGTGAACGCCCCGAGGAGCACAAGAACCAGGATGGGCACATAGAGATCGTGGGAGCGGATAAGGTTGCCTGAAGCCAAAACACGATCGAGGTCGTAGCTTCCAACGATAAGACCGATCAGCAGGAAGCCAGCCAACAGACCGATGCCGCCGATGCCGGTAATCGTCAGCGCCATGCGGGCGCCGTCTCGGGCACTGGCGTTGTGGTGCCAATAGCCAATCAGCAGGAAGGAAAAGATGCTGGTCAGTTCCCAGAATACGACCAGCAGGATCAAGTTTCCGGAAATGACGACCCCGAGCATTGATCCCATGAACGCAAGAAAGAACGAAAAAAACCTGGGAACCGGATCTTCCGGCGACATGTAGTAGCGCGCATAAATGACGACGAGGAAGCCGATGCCGCTTATGAGCACGGCGAACAGCCAGGCAAATCCGTCCATTCGCAAAGTGACATCAAGACCAAGCGTTGGAAGCCATTCGATATCGCTGCGCACCACGCCTCGATCGAGTACGGAGGGATAAAACATGACCGCCAGACACAGACAGATAAAAGCCACTGCGCCGGCGAGAATAGCTGCGGCGTTGCGGGCGTTTGTCGGGAGTATGATAGCGGCAAGGCTGCCTGCGAAAGGCAGGACGATCATCAGAATCAGCGATGTGTCGTCGGTCATCTATTGTTGCCCAAAGTCATCGGAGACAACCCCTGCCTGGCTCCGCCCATTATGGTTCTCCGATGACATTGGGCAAGGCATTGATTGGTGCGTTCTCCGTAACAGCCGCGCCGCGCGAGGGCCAGTCAACTGGAGGTAAGAGTAGCTTGGAGAACTCGCTGACAAAGATCAGGAATTCGCATGCCAGCGACTGTACGGTGCTGGGAGCCCCGCCGCGGACTCTCAAGAAAGGTGGCGTTCGGCTGCTTCCGGCATGCCGTCAACGGCACCTGTCACCAGTTGGGATCCGATCCGTTTGACGCAGGCCTAGTGGCGGCGGACGCCAAGCAAGGTGGCTATCACCAGTTCTCTTCCGGCCCTGTTTATCCCGGTCCCGCCCGGTCTTTCTTCCGCCAGTCCGAGAAAGACAAGGCGTTCGGCCAAGGGTTTCGATAGAGATGGGTAAGGTCCACGGTTCATTCGCTTGAGTGCCGTTTGCTCGTCCTCGGTGAGATCGTCCCAGATAACCGTCATAAAGGACTTCCTTGCTCGCGTCTGCGCAGCCAAGCGGGATCTGAGCTGCCCAGCAGTCGACTGTGAGCGTCGACCCATCGGGCTCCGAAGACCTATGGAACGGCGTCCGTTCCGACGATGCCGCCTTCATTTTCCAGGACGCCGATTCGTCTGACTTCCGAGCGGTTGAGTTTCAGGCGAACGCCGACACCGCCGCCGTTCTCCGCGATGAAAACGGCGCCGGCGTTTTCAAGCGCGGTTTGCAACGTGTCGCAGATATCCTGGTCGGGAAGACTGATCCGACGCTCGAATTCCTCGATGACCAACACATCCACGCCTGAATTGCCGGAGAGCTTGTCACGGGTCCATTCGACCAGCGCGCGAGCGGCACGGCATTGAGCACCAGTGATCATCGTAAAATCTCCTGCTACCACTTTCGAGGCCGAAATCGCCGCTTGCTGAAAGCCAGGGCAATCCCGGGGGCAGCAGCTTCATCCAATCAAAAATGCATATCGAATCCGAAAAAGGAAGGGCTGCGCCGCGCGCTGCGATCGAAATTATGATGCAAAATAATTGTGCTAAAGGGGCAATAAATTTCGTTTGTCTTGCAGATAAGGATGAGTGAAGCTCGTGCTTAGCGAAATTGACACATTGGGTGCCAGCCAGCAGGTCTCAACGCCAGGGGAGCTCTTGGCGTTATCGCGCGAAGGGCACCTTGGGGTCCGCGATGATCATAATGGACAGGCTTGAACACGATTTCGGCAGAATCCTTTCCGGCAGGGACATTCAGCGTCATGTGGTAGGGCGAATGGTATCTGCCAGCCGCCTCGACGTAGATGGCCGCATCCCAATCGCTCCCGCGGGTGACAATGCTCTCAAAAGACGGCTGCGTGAGGAACTGCTCCTGCAAGCACAGACCCGGCTGCCGATCACCTATGCAAGACTGGCCGAGAGCATGGTTGGTTCAGAGGGAACAGGCGTGATCCGGGATGCACTCGAACAACTGATGGACGACGATGCGGACGAAGGCCTGCCATTGCTTGCGGCTGTTGCCGTGAAGGCGCTCGAGCCCGGTTTGCCCGCTCCCTGGTTCTTCCGGAAAGCCGAGGATATGGGATTGTTCGCTGGCGATCCGGCCGATCTAGAAGCCTATGCTTTCCATGCAAGGGAGTTCTATCGCGCGATCCACCTCCATGCTGGCAACGGGCAAGGCTCCGGAACGACCTTGCCGCCGGGTCTGGCGCCTGCAGACAGGTGAAGGAGAACGAAATGCTGATCGCCAAAGACGTCATGACGTCACCGGTCATCGCGGTAGGACCTGACAGTACGGTGGATGAGGTCGCCGATATTCTCCTGTCGCACGGGATCAGCGCCGTGCCGGTCATTGATCGAGGTGCGCTGCTGGGCATCGTCAGTGAAGGAGATCTGATCCGCCGGGCGGAGATCGGTACGGCGCCGCAGGGTTGTTCCTGGTGGCTTCATTTTTTCACCAACAACGCGGTTCAGGCGGAAGGCTATGTCAAGTCTCATTCTGAGCATGTGATCGACGTCATGACAAAGCAGGTTGCGACGGTGGTCGAGAGTACGCCAGTCGGCGAGATCGCAACCCTGCTTGAACACAATCGGATCAAGCGTGTCCCCGTGCTTCGCGACGGAAAGGTGGTGGGGATCGTCAGTCGCGCCAATCTGGTGCGAGCTTTGGTCGTTGCCAGGAAAGGTTGGCGCGCTCCGGCCCCGCATGACGACAGCAGTATCAGGCTGGAAATTCTCGGCGCCTTGCGATCCGAATCATGGCCCTCGACCGGAAGTTCGGACGTGACGGTGACCAACGGCGTGGTCACTTTCTGGGGAGCTTACCTGTCGGAGCAGGAGCGGAAAGCCTCGCTCATCCTGGCTGAAAACACCGCTGGCGTGCGCGCTATCGATGATCACCGTATTCCCCTCGATATGACCTACGGCGTGCTTTGAAGTCGAATGACCGGTAGATTGGATCATGTCACGCCGGCAGCCCCGATTTCGCCTGCCGGCACGGACATGAAATGTGCAATCACACGCGACCCGCCCGTCCATGCCAAGGTGGTCGACACGGCGAACAGTCTCGCGACAATATCCCTCATCGACCCCGAGCTGGGTGACTGATCAAAAATGAACGCATATGCGCACCAGCCGCCACTGTATCTGGGCATCGATACCGGCGGCACGTACACCGATGCCGTGCTGTGGTCGGAATCTACGGGCATTGTGGCCAAGGCCAAATCACTGACCACGCGACATGATCTTGCCGAGGGCATCGCCGGCGCCGTCGAGGCTGTTTTGTCCGAGGCTGCCACCGAACCCAGCGCCATCAAGCTCGTCTCGATGTCGACCACGCTCGCAACCAATGCCCTCGTCGAAGGACAGGGCGGGAGGGTCGCGCTGGTAATGATCGGCTTCGCTGAAGCCGATATTGCCCGGAGCGGATTGTCAAAGGCCCTCGGCTCCGATCCCGTGATCTTTTGCCCGGGCGGACATGACGTCCACGGCGATCCGCGTCAGCTGGTGCTGGACGCTCTCGTGGCTGCGCTGCCGTCTCTCGCCGACACGGTTTCAGGCGTCGCCGTGGCCTCCTATTTCGCGGTTCGCAATCCCGAACATGAGATCGCTGTACGTGACATTATTCGCGAGCGTATCGGGCTTCCGGTGACGTGTTCGCATGAACTGTCGTCGAAACTCGGTGGCCCGCGTCGGGCGCTGACGACGCTTCTCAACGCGCGACTGATCTCGATGATCGATCGCCTTGTCAACGCCGCGGAGGGCTTCCTGGCAAGACGCGGGATCGTCGCTCCACTCATGGTCGTGCGCGGCGACGGCGCGCTTATCACCGCTGAATTCGCCCGCGCCCGGCCGATTGAGACCATCCTGTCAGGACCAGCGGCAAGCCTGGTGGGGGCGCGGTACATGACGGGCATCGACGACGCCGTGGTGTCCGACATCGGGGGCACCACAACCGACATCGCCGTTCTCGACGGCGGCCGCCTGCGGCTCGATCCGGAAGGCGCCACCGTCGGCGGCATGCGAACCATGGTGGAAGCCGTCGCCATGCGCACCTTTGGGCTCGGCGGAGATTCGGAAGTCTCGCTCCATGAGCGGTCGCTGACTTCGACGATCGTGCTCGGGCCCCGTCGGCTCGTGCCGCTAGCGCTGGCCGCCGTGAATCACGGCGATGTCATATACAAAGGCCTCAAGCGGCAATTGCTCGGCCCCAACACCAGGCGGCTGGACGGCCGCTTCGCATTGCGCACAGGAGTGCCCGGGCGTCTGGCTGCGGGCCTTACAGTTACCGAGGCGCGGCTCTATGCGGACATTTCGGCAATTCCCGCCGCGCTCGATCGGCTGCTTATATCGACGTCACAGGTCGCAACGCTCAATCGCCTGGTCGCACGTGGTCTGGTGCATATCGCGGGCTTCACGCCCTCTGACGCGGCCCACGTGCTTGGCCGGCAAGGGAATTGGGATCCTGTCGCGGCTCGACTGGGCGCCGAATTGTTCTCACGCAAGCGCGATGGCCAGGGCCATCATGTCGCCGAAGGCGCAGAAACACTTTCCGAGATGGTCCTCACCGCAGTCACCCGGCATTCTGCCGAAGCCATTCTTGAAACCGTCTTTGCCGAGGACGGGCTGGATGGCGGCGTCTCTGTTGCCAATCCGCTGGTCCAGCGAGCGGTTGGCCGGCGAGGGGGCATGGCGCGGCTGTCGATCGCCCTCGACCGGCCGGTGATCGGCCTGGGGGCCTCCGCATCACTCCACTATGCCGGGCTAGCGCGATTGATCGGCAATGACTGCTCCGTCGCCGAGCACGCCGACGTGGCAAATGCGCTGGGCGCCGTCGTCGGCCAGGTGCGAATGTCGGCAGAGGCGCGCGTCAGCCAACCCGAGATCGGGCTTTTCCGTCTCAATTCAGGCGAGCGGCTGGACGACTTTGACACCGAAGAGGAAGCAATGAATGCCGCCGAAGCCCACATTCGTGCCTTGGCGGCAGGCCTCGCCGAGCGAGCCGGGACCGATCAGGCGCGGATCGAGATCGCACGCGACATAAGGGTTGCCACAATCGAAGGCGAGCGCAGTTTCGTCGAAGCCATTGTCGTTGCGACAGCCACCGGGCGCCCTCGCATCGCGTCCTGATCCGGGAAGCCAGGCCCGAGACGCGCAAGCCCGCGATCTAAGCACCCAGGCCAGGCACGGAGTGTCGATCGCGGCCCTGGCTGCCACAGCTTCGGTGAACAGTGCGATGGGTGACTGATGTCAGAGCGTTTCGTCAGGATAGATGCCCCAAAGGCGGGTTTGCCTGACGAAGCCTGCCTGCGACTTGACAGCGACCTTGCACCATTGCCCGTCGCACCGCACCAATTCGAAGATCGCTTCCGGAGCCAGCCAGGATGTGACGAGGCTAGATATCGAAGGCTTCCGGCGCAGGGCGATTTTGTCCTTGCTCCAAGGGGCGGTTACAGCGGTCCTGCGGCCCGACAGGAGCGGACCGAAGACCCAGCCGGTCGTTCCCTGCCAGTCTCGAACCCGCCGCCAGTTCCCATATTCCTGGTTGGCCGGACATAGACCCATTCGATGTCATACTGAACGCCCGGTCCAACCCGCAAACGATGCGAATACCGGCGGCATCGGAAGTAACGACGGTGGCAAACGCATTGACGGTGGAGCCGAGCACGCCGGGCGGAGAATGCGCATGTGCCGCAGCGAAAACCAGAGCGGACCATGCAAGGCTTCGATCACCAGGAGCACTGCAACGCTTCTTTCGATCTTCTCGTCGCTGCGCAATCTCTTCGTCTCGCCCTGCTCAAAACGCTCCGCTCTCGCCACACATATTCACCGCCTGCAGGCCATGGCGGAATGGAAAGCCGTGACCGTGGTCAGCTGATATCAGCGGCCGCAGGTCTTCAACGCGCTCATGTATAGGGAACGTGACATCGCCGCCACACTTCATCCAGTACAGCGACATGCGCGAAATGAACGCCTGGGCCGCGCATCAGATGGACATCGCAGTTGTGGAAACGATCGTCAAACGGACGCTAAACGAACGCGGCTGGTTGTCCGAAACAGACTGGGCGGACAGCCAGGGAAGTTCGACGAGGATCCTCATTCGACACCGGCATTCCCAGTGCCCCCGGCCCAAGCCTTCAACTTCGAGACGTCGCGGACAGAGACACGGCTGCGCTGGAGCGAGATGGCGCCGTCTCGCTCCAGTTGCTTGAGCGCGCGCTGCGCGACCTCCCGCACAGAGCCGACCATCGAGGCGATCTCCTGATGCGTTATGTGCTCGCATGCGGTCTCGGCACTTTCGATAATATGCCCGTGATGGCCTACGCATCCGAGCAGCAAACGGGCGACTCGAGCGGTAACGTCGCGAAGCGCGAGATCCTCGACCATTGATCCAAGGGATCTCTGGCGGGAGGATAGAATCTTCAGTGCCGCCCGCGCGACTTCGGGATGTTGGTCAAGGAGCCGTATCATGTCGCTCTTTGGCAGGAAGCCGAGAAACGCAGCGCCTACGGAGACGGCGCCGAAAGGATTCGGACCGCCGTCAAAAACCGCAATCTCATTGAAGGTGGCTCCGGGGCCGAGGATCCCAAGTACTTGATCGCGGCCCTCCGCAGCGCTTTTGATTAGCCGGATTTGCCCCGAGACTACCAAGAATAGGCCCGTGCACGGCTCTCCTTCAACAAGAACCTGCCTGCCAGCTCCAATGCGCTGTGGGCGCATGATCCCGGCGATCCGGGCCAGAACGTGCTTATCCAGACCGAGAAAGATGGGCGCCCGCGCGATGGTTGTACTCAGATCCTGCACTCCTGCCATCTGAAATTCACTCCTGCTCGGTCAAGTTCGATAAATCCATCCCGTGCGACTTACGTCGCTGAACGCGATGGATTCAGGCCATATATTCGGGGAAATCATGAACTCGATAAGGAGACCAGACCATGATCAGGATCAAACTGCTTACAGCCACCACCCTCGCGGCTGGGTTGCTGTTCGGGACACAGAGTGCATTTGCCCATTGCGATTCCATCGATGGGCCGGTGGCGCAGGCAGCTCTCAGGGCGCTCGACACTGGCAATGTCGGGCTGATCCTGCCCTATGCACCAGCGACGGCCGAGGCAGAGATCGAAGCGCACTTCGGACAGGCCCTGAAGGTCCGAGGGCTCGGATCAGAGGCGAAAGGGTTTGCCGACAGGGCATTCATGGAAACGGCGGTCCGTTTGCACCGCGCGGGAGAAGGCGCCGCTTATACCGGCCTGAAGCCGGTGGGGATAGATTTCGGGCCCGTGATTCCCGCGGCCGAGAAGGCGATCGCGAGTGGTGACCTGGATAACGTGAGGAGCATTCTGGTCGATGAGCTACAGCATGGCCTGAATGCCCGGTTCGAGCACGTTTTGCACACGAGGAGCTCGGTATTAGAACCGAAAAACCCTGCCGAAGTGGCCGCCGCCCGCGACCGTGTTAGCGCCGAGCTGGGGTTTGTGACATTCGCCGAAGGCATGCGTCAGGCGGCAGCCGGGGCTCTGGGGCACGAACACAGGGAATGACTACAATCAGAAGAAAGGGCGCGCTTGCGGGCGCGTCCGCCCCTGCACAGGAGGACAGTGAAATGCTGATGGAAATCCCCAAGACGCTGAAGATCGAGCACGACGAACTGCATGCGGAACTGGTCGAGGCGACCAAGGCGGGCGGCCGCACGGGCCAAGCGGCAAATGCCGTCGCCCGAGTTCTGCACGACCATTTTGTCAAGGAAGAGCAATACGCGCTTCCGCCGTTGGGCATCCTGAAAAGGCTAGCGCACGGCACTGTTCAACCGGATATGGCGGAAGTGCTCCAGATGACCGACCGGCTGGAGGCCGAACTCGGCACCATGCTCGTCGAACATGAAAGCATTGTCGCCGAACTGGCTAAGTTGAAAGATGCCGCGAGCGCAGAAGGACACCCAGATGTGGCTCTGTTCGCCGACAAGCTGATGCTGCATGCCCGAACCGAGGAGGACGTCCTTTATCCCACGACGATCCTCATCGGCCGCTATCTGAAGCTTATGCTTGCCGGGTGAGCTGAGACTAGGGAATCTTCTCGGGTTGTCCCAGAAGCGCCAGACCTAGGTGTCGTATCAAAGCGCGCTCGAACCCGGTGCCGACAGTCGCGGTGAACTGTTCATGTCAATCCATGCAGTTCTACGGGCCAGGAGGATGCATCTTGACCTTGATGGCTAGGATGCGCGTCCGGTCCAATTGCCGCAATGCGGGTGATGCGGCCCCGCTGAAACGGCGGTCGTGATTTGTCGCAGATCAAAGACGTAGCCTCGCCTGACGGATATAAAAGCAAGGTGCGCATAGTTGGCTTGGTAACGACCGGTCTTGCGGATTTTCTCAGACGCCCTCCGCTTGCGCTTTTTGGCAATCACGTCGCGAACGAGTGACGGCGGAGCCGTTATCGGACGATTGTCCTGTTGAGACCTGCCTGAGGCTGCAACATGCAAGGAAATCGAACATCGGCGGCTGCGACCCTGTTCCGCAGGCCAGCGATCCTGTACCCGCTGGTCGCGGCCATAGTTATTGTGGCCGGCTTTGGAGCGTATTCCTTCTATAATAACCGCCCGGTCGCCGTTGAGGTTGTGGCGGAGGAACACGATGTCCCCGTCCGCGTCTTCGGGCTTGGCACTGTCGAGGCCCGGATTCGTTCCGATATCGGCTTCGAGGTCGGCGCGACCCTAGTGGAGCTGAAGGCGGACGAGGGTGATCGCGTCAAACAGGGCGACCTGCTTGCAAGCCTGACGCTGGGCGAGCAACAGGCAAAGTTGGAGAAGGCCAAGGCTGCAATGCTCGTCGCCGACGCTACCGTCGAAAAGTCGAATGCCAACTTGGGAAAGACGCGAGCCATCCTGGCGCAGAAGAAGGACGCAAATGCACGCAGACAGGCGCTTGCCGGGCAGAGCGTGGTGTCTCGGCAGTCCGCAGAAGAGGCGCTTAGGGATGAGGCCGTCGCTGAAGCCGACGTCGCCGTAGCTTCGAGCGAAGTCGATGTCGCGCAAGCGCAACTTGCCGATGCGGGCGCCCAACTGCGGTTCGAGGAAACCATGCTGCGTCACCGCAGGCTGATTGCGCCCTTCGACGCGATAGTCGTTAGCCGTCACAAGGAGATTGGCACCGTGGTTAAAGCCGGTGATCCGATCTTCACGTTGATAGCTGCCGACAGCTACTGGGGCCTTGCCCATGTCGACGAAGCGCGCGCAGGCTTCATCGAGGAAGGTCAGCGCGTGGACGCGCGGCTGCGCTCGCGTCCACAGGACGCCTTCACGGGACGCGTGGTCCGCATCGGGCTTGAAAGCGATAGGGTAACCGAGGAACGGCGCGTCTTCATCAAGGGGGACAACCCGCCACCGCGGGTCTATCTCGGGGAGCAGGTCGAGTTCTGGATTACGGTTGCGAAGATCGACGCGGCACTGCTCGTACCCGAGGCGGCCGTGCAAGGTTTCGACGGCCGGCAGGGCACTGTCTGGACGGTCGAATCTGGGCGTCTGCGATCCCGCGTCGTCAGCTTCGGCCATCGGACCGAGGATGCACGACTGGAGATCGTCGCCGGACTTCCTCAAGGCGCCAGCGTTGCCGCGCGGATCGCAAGTGGCTTTCGGGAAGGTCGTTCTGCGCGGGTGGCGGAGGCCGTTGGAAATTGAACCTCGCTTATCGCGATATCCGGCACGGTCTTGGCCGGTTCCTGCTTACCTGCGTCGGGCTCGGCCTCCTTCTCGGCGTGGTCCTCGCAATGATTGGCATATACAGGGGACTTGTCGTCGAGGCGCTCACCATCGCTCGCGCGCCAGCTATCGATCTTTGGGTTGTCGAAGCCAACACACGCGGTCCGTTCGCCGAGGCCTCCCGTATACCAGCCGACACACGCGAGGCGATCGCCCGGATTGCCGGCGTGGTCGCCGCCGGCAGCATAACCTACCAGACCGTCGAAGCCGAATACCAGGACCGAAAGCTCAGGCTTTACGTTATCGGCTATGAGCCGACACGCCCGGGCGGTCCACCCGAGATCGAGGAAGGACATGCGATTGCTCGCAGCCATTTCGAGATGGTCGCCGACCGCTCTTCAGGGCTTGTACTGAACGATCGACTACGGCTCGGACGTGATGTCTTCACCGTCATCGGATCGACCCGCCAGCAAGTCAGTTCCGGCGGCGATCCGGTTGTCTACATAACCCTGCAGGACGCGCAGAAACTCCAGTTCGACCTTGCCCCGCCCGCAGCCCGCGTACAGATGGCGCGCGGCACAGGAGGCAGCGGTCGCGATACCGTGAACGCCGTTGTGGCTCGCCTCCACCCCAACGCGTCACCCGATGCCGTGGCCGAGACAGTACGGCGGTGGAAGCATCTGACGGCGGTGACGCAGGAGGCACAGGAACTGATCCTGACGCGCTCACTAGTCGATCGGGCGCGCCGGCAGATCGGTCTTTTCACATCGCTTCTGCTCACCGTCTCCGCAGTCATCATAGCGCTCATCATCTACACGATGACGATGGAGAAGCTGAAGCAGATCGCTACCCTGAAGCTGATCGGGGCACCGGACCGAACCATCATCGGCATGATCGTGCAGCAGGCGCTGGCCCTCGGTTCGATCGGGTTTGCAATCGGCGCCACGCTCATCGCCAGCATCAAGGACTATTTCCCACGTCGCGTAGTCCTCGAGCCCGACAACGTCTTGGCGCTCGGCGTGATCGTCATCGTTGTCTGCCTGCTGGCCAGCGCACTCGGCGTTCGCGCGGCCCTCAGGATAGACCCCGCCACGGCGCTCGGAGGTTAGCGTGCCGGCCGAGAAAGCAAACCAGCCCCCACTCGTCCGGCTAAGGAACCTGTCGAAGCACTTTGGCGAGGGGGAAACACGCGTCGATGCGTTGCGCGATGTATCACTCGACGTCCGAGCAGGCGAAGTCATTGCCCTGCTCGGACCGTCGGGATCCGGCAAGACGACCCTGCTCAATATCATCGGCTGCATCCTCGACCCGTCCTCGGGCTCCATGGAACTAGACGGCGAAGTAGTGCTAAGGGATGGCCGCTGGGTTCGACCCAACCTGAGGCGCCTGCGGCTCGACAAGATCGGATTTATCTTCCAGTTCCACAATCTGATGCCCTTTCTCAACGCGACCGACAACGTGGCCCTGGTTCTGCAACTGGCTGGGGTCGACTCGCGTGAGGCTAGGTTGCGGGCGCTGGGGCTGCTCGACTATCTCGAAGTAGGGAACCGTCGCGGTTCGATGCCGGCACAACTCTCGGGCGGCGAAGCGCAGCGTGTGGCGATCGCTCGGGCCCTCGCCAATCAACCGCGCATCATTCTGGCGGATGAGCCGACCGCGGCGCTCGATTCGAAGCGTGCCGGCATCGTCATGGATCTTCTGCGCAAAGTGGCCGTCGAACGCGACGCCGCAATCATCGCGGTCACCCACGATGAGAAGATCTTCGATCGCTTTGACAGTATTTTCAACCTCCGGGACGGAAGACTAGATGTTTGATCTTAGCAAAGGCCTGCTCGACTGATGGTGTTGTCTAATCGCGCTGGGGAAGTCAAGGATCGTCGCGCTTGGAGATGCGTTTGCAGGGTGCATGGTTGTCTTCGCGAAATAGGGTATGCGCTTTGTCAAAAGCTGAAAAATCCGCGCAGGCTGCTCAGCGCACCGGGTTGACCACCCATCAACTCTGACACGGCTGTGGAGTGAGCCCTTCGGACTGGACCAGGGGGACCTGAAAACGTATACGTCCGACGGGCCTTGAACGGAGAAGGCTCATGAGGGCACGAGGTCCATATCGTCGGCATGCGACGCTATTCAAATTACTGCTTTGCCAGGACATCCGCGGTGGTATCATCGGGCGGCGCGATGCCCAGCGACCGTACAGCGTCTCCGCCAACCTCATCCCGCTGTGGCTGACGAAGTTCGACCGGGGCGAACTGAATGACGAGGAGGCTGAGGCCACCCATTATCGCTGAACACGAGGCGCGTATCTCCGCCCTCGAGCGCAAGGTCGGCCAACCTCACCATGGAGCTGGACGTGGCAAAAAAAGCCGCGCCAACCGATCGCCGGCGACGGCGAGAGATCCTTCATTGTCACCGGTCCCCGGCCTGTTCCGTCAGACGGGGGTGTCAAGTGATCGATCTGCCGAGAAGCACCTTCTATTATCGCGCGACGACCAAAACATTCAAACTCTCGGACGTGGGACTCGTCAGCTTCATCGAGGATATTCAGGACGAACTGCCGTGCTATGGCTATCGGCGCGTGACCCACGAGTTGCGCAGGCGCGGACATCTCGTCAACCACAAGCGCGTAGCTCGGATGATGAGGGCGGCAGGCTTGGGAGCGCACGACTGACAGCAGCCACGATTCCCCGATCTACCCGAACCTCTACCGCAACGTGATCCCGGGATCGGCCCGACGGGGTCTGGTTTGCCGATTTCACATACACCAGAATTGCCAACGGCTTCTGCTATCTTGCCGTCATTGTCGATGCCTGCAGTCGCAATGTCGTCGTCTACGCCTTGTCCCGACGGCTCGACACGCCGTTGGCGCTCGCAGCCTTGCGCTCAGATCTGACAAGCGGAAGCTATATGGCGGAGGCCATTCTGTTCTGGATGCCGCTGGTCATAGCGCGCCCGAACCTCAAAAATGATCTGGATCAAGGTTAAATCTGCTTTTCCAATTTATATTAGAATTCATGTGGAATCCGATCATCACAGCTCCGTTCGATCTCGAGCTCGAACTAGCCGTCCTCGATGCGGAAGGCGAACATGCGCTTGTATTTCCCTGCACGAAGCATCGGGGTTACTGGAAAAGCACCTTGACCGGCGAGCGGATCGACATCCATCCAACCCACTGGCGCGCTTGGCATCTTTCCAGTTCTACCAATGGCGCCCGCCTTGACGCGCGAAGCTAACGCAGCCTCATGCCCCCGCATGAGGTGGTGCGAGGACGGGGCAGTTCCAGGACAGCGCAGCATCTTGCCGGCCCGGGCGCCACGCGCTATTTCTGAGGTATGACCGATGCAACCAAAGTCCACCGCGATTTGGCAGCTGTGCTGGCCTTTGGCTTCGGTGCGATCGTGGTGGTGGTTAGTTTGACGTCGTTGGCTTTGACGCTTCTTGCGATTTGCGGCATTCATATGTGACGGCAAATGCCATCGACTACGCTTGCCCTTGCACTAGGCCATTTTCTGCACAGGGAATGCTTTGGCTGACGGCGCCCCCGAAGCTCGCTCTTCCGGCAGTGTTTGGTTCCCCCTCGGTTCCGGGGACTGCAAACGGCTGAAACCCGGCCAGAAACAATTGACCAAGGTCCTTGGCCCGAAGGTCAGCGCTCGTGAGTGTATATTATCACAAACTCATAGACAAACGTGACACGCTGTTCGTGACGCGGGAAAAGCGCGCAGAGTTAGCCATCGTGTTGCCCTGCATTCGGCACTTGCAGCATTGCTTGAAACAGGTGTTTTGAACTGCCATGGTGTGATCAAGAATAAGAATCGACTGATACAGGCGAGCAGGAGAAATTGAATTGATCACCGAGCTGACCTCCAGCGAACGCCAATACGCGGCAATGATACTTGTTGTGATGGCGATGGTGGGCGTTGCCATGGCAGCCCTGGGCAGGTCTGATCCGTTCGGGGTGCACGGCGTGGTCGTACTGATTTTCAGTGCCGGTCTGCTGTTTCACGTGCTGTCCGCGTTCTACGCGCCTGAGCCGCAGGCAGACCGGCAGGCCAGCTACTATGATGACCCCATCAAGGTGGGCATCGCCCTGTCGATGGCTTGGGCCGTATTTGGCATGTTCATGGGTGTTTGGATCGCAGCCCAACTTGCCTGGCCGAACCTCGCCTTCGATGCCGCCTGGTCGACCTTCGGACGACTGCGTCCGAGCCATACCACCGGTGTCATTTTCGGCTTCGGCGGCAATGCCCTGATCGCGACCTCATTCCACGTCGTGCAACGCACCTCGCGCGCTCGTCTGGCGGGCCAGATCAGCCCATGGTTCGTGCTGTTGGGTTTCAATCTTTTCTGCATTCTGGCCGTCACCGGCTATTTCATGGGCGTGACCCAGTCAAAGGAGTATGCCGAGGCCGAATGGTACGCCGACCTTTGGCTGGTGGTCGTGTGGGTAACGTATTTCCTTCTCTATCTTCGCACCCTCGCGCGGCGCAAGGAGCCGCATATCTACGTGGCCAACTGGTACTACATGGCCTTCATCGTGGTCGTGGCGATCCTGCATATCGTCAACAACCTCGCAGTGCCCGTGTCGATTGGACATGCCAAAAGCTACACGATCTGGGCGGGGGTGCAGGATGCCATGGTGCAATGGTGGTACGGTCACAACGCCGTCGCCTTCTTCCTCACCTCGGGCTTTTTGGGTATGATGTATTACTACCTGCCGAAGCGGGCGGGCCGGCCAATCTTTTCCTACAGATTGTCTATCCTCAGTTTCTGGGGGATTACCTTTTTCTATATGTGGGCGGGCTCACATCACCTCCATTACACGGCGCTGCCACACTGGGTGCAGAACCTCGGCATGACGTTTTCCGTGATGCTCCTGGTCCCATCCTGGGCATCGGCAGGAAATGCGCTGCTGACGCTGAACGGCGCCTGGCATAAGGTGCGCGACGACGCCACCTTGCGCTTCATGATGGTAGCCGCCGTTTTCTACGGCCTGTCGACCTTCGAAGGCTCTTTCCTGGCAATTCGTCCAGTGAATTCGCTTTCGCACTACACAGACTGGACCATCGGCCATGTCCATGCCGGTGCGCTCGGTTGGGTGGCTTTCATCACCTTCGGCTCGCTTTACGCGCTCGTTCCCGCCCTGTGGAAACGCGAACGCATGCATTCGGCGGCCCTTGTCGAGGTTCATTTCTGGCTCGCGCTCGCCGGAACACTCATCTACGTCTTTGCGATGTGGAACTCCGGCATCATACAGGGGCTGATGTGGCGCACCTACACCGAAAATGGGACGCTGGCCTACTCCTTCGTCGATTCGCTGGTCGCCATGTACCCCTACTACATCGCGCGCGCGTTTGGCGGGCTCCTGTTCCTGCTTGGGGCACTCGTTGCCTGCTACAACATCTGGATGACCGCTCAAGCCACGCCGCTCATCGCGGGCAGTCAGCTGGATCTGCCGGATCGGCGCCCCGCAGCGGGCACGGCACCGAGCCCCGCGGAGTAAGAACATGCCTGAACTCTTTCACCGCAAGATCGAACGGACGGCGATTGGTTTTGTCCTGGCTATCATCGCCGCTGCCAGCGTCGGCGGCCTTGTCGAGATCGCGCCGCTGTTCACCATCCACGAGACTGTCGAAGAGGCGCCTGACATGCGTCTCTATACGCCTTTGGAGCTCGCAGGCCGCAACATCTATGAACGAGAGGGGTGCTACGCCTGTCACAGCCAGATGATCCGTACCTTGCGTGACGAGGTCGAGCGCTATGGGCCCTATTCGCTTGCGGTCGAATCCAAATACGATCACCCCATGCTTTGGGGCTCGAAGCGTACCGGGCCGGATCTTGCGCGCATTGGTGGCAAGTACTCTGATCTCTGGCACGTAACGCACCTTACGAACCCGCGGGACGTCGTTCCGGAATCCAACATGCCGTCTTATCGGTTTCTCGCTCGCACTCCGCTGGAAACCGCCGATTTTGGTATGCAGCTGGCGGCCATGCGTGAAGTCGGCGTGCCCTATACCGACGATATGATCGCCAATGCGGCGAGGGATGCCTTTGGCCAGGCGACTCCCGACAGCGATTTCTCGGCGGGCGTTGTCGAACGGTACGGCGAGAAGACCCAGGTGAGCGCCTTTGACGGCGTGACGACCGAACTCACCGAGATGGATGCGCTGGTCGCATATCTGCAAGTGCTCGGGCGCTTGACGGACGCTGCCTACAAGCAGACAGCGGCGTCGGAAAAAGCGCCGGGTTCACAGCAATGATGCAACAGAGTACGCACGATGGAACACGATACGCTCGTCGCATTCTCTAAGAGTTGGGGCCTGTTCTACCTGATCGCATTTGCCATTGGCGTTTGCGTTTATGCGTTCTGGCCATCAAACCGCAAGATGTTCGATGATGCCAAGAAGAACATTCTCGATCGGGACGACACGCCATGGAAGTAGAGGAAATTGATGCCGCAAGTGGCCACGCGACGACGGGACACGAGTGGAACGGCATAAAGGAACTCGATATCCCCGTTCCGCGAGGCGTCCTGATGTTCCTCGTCATCACGCACCTGTTCGCCGTGATCTGGTGGTTCGTGATGCCGACCTGGCCTTTGGGGACGACCTATACCAAAGGTCTGCTCAACACCGATCAGCGCAAGATCGTGGCGGAGAAGCTCGTCGAGGCGAGCGCCGACCGAGCATCATGGTCCGATGCTATAGGGAATTCGAGCTACGACGAAGTGCTGTCGAATCCGAAGTTGATGGACGTCGTAAAACAGGCCGGCCATCGGCTCTTCGGCGATAATTGTGCGGCCTGCCATGGGCGGGATGGCAAAGGCGGTAAAAACTATCCCGACCTGACCGATCACGACTGGATCTGGGGCGGCGGCCCGGAAGCAATCGCACAGACCATCACGACAGGCGTCAATTCCAGCCATGCTGAAAGCCGGGTTTCGCAAATGCCGGCTTTTGGGCACGACGAGATGCTTGATCCCGCTCAGGTCAAGACCGTGGCGGCCTATGTCCATTCACTCAGCAATCCGTCTGACTCCACGCCCAGGTCCATCGAAACGATCGAAGCGGGCAAGCAAGTGTTCCTGACCACGTGCGCGGCATGTCACGGTGAAAATGCCAAGGGAAACTCAGACCTTGGCGCGCCCAACCTTACCGACCAATATTGGATATACGGCGGCGACCTTCAAAGCATTATCGCCACCATTCACGGCGGACGCCAGGGACACATGCCGACTTGGGACAAGCGGCTCGGCTCGCTGCAAATCAAGATTCTTGCCCTCTATGTTTATTCGTTGGGGCTCGAGACTCCATGACGGGATGAAGAAGATGGCGCTGGCGAAACAGAAACGATCACGAGTTCCGCCCCTTGTCTGGCTGCTTGTTCCGGCCGCAATGCTGCTTTTCGCCGGGGCGAACGCGCATCTGCTGTATGTTGCATTCACCTCACAACCGGAATGCGTTTCGCATCTGATGGCTCCCGACCCCTCGAGCGGCAGATTCAGAGCCGCGAATTCCGACTGTTGAAAGACACCTGGGCCGCTCGCGAGGAAAGAATGATGACCGATGTCGACAAACGCTACGGCCTGCTAAACGAAGTCTCGGGTATCGAGGAAACCCGAAATCCACAGCGCCAGCGACATTTGCCGATGGGCGCCGCCTTCGGGTGGCTCACGGCAGGCTGGCGCGATCTCATGGTGAGGCCTGGTCCCAGCCTCGTCTATGGGTTCGCCGTCTTTGTCGTTTCGGTCGTCTTTATCTGGACGATGTTCGTCCTCGAGTGGGATTACATCCTGTTTCCCGCTCTTGCCGGATTCATGATTGTGGCTCCTGTTCTCGCGGTCGGGCTTTATGAAAAAAGCAAGGCCATCGAAAACGGGAAGCAGCCGACGTTGGGCGCGATGCTGCGGGTCAAGCCGCGGGCTGGCGCGCATATGTTTTTCACCGGTCTCCTGCTTTGCCTGCTGATGTTGTTGTGGATGCGGGCGGCGGTGCTCATCTATGCCTTGTTTTTCGGCATCCGGCCATTTCCCGGCCTTGATCACATCATCGGCGTACTTCTGACGAGCCCTATGGGATGGGCCATGATCATCATCGGAACCTTGATCGGCGGGCTGTTCGCCGCCTTCGGTTTTGCGATCAGCGTCTTCTCCGTTCCGATGCTGCTGGATCAGCGGACAGACGCGTTGACGGCCATGGCAACCAGCATGGCGATGGTCTGGAATAACCTTATCCCCATGATCACGTGGGGAGCGATTGTGCTCGCCCTGTTTGCGGTAAGCGTCGGCACCGGTCTCATCGCCCTGATCGTGGTCTTCCCGTTGTTGGGTCATGCCACCTGGCATGCCTATAAAGCCATTCGCTGAATCGGCCAGGTCGCATGTCCTGCTGTTCACCAGCCGACGCCCGGCTCGAACTTGAGACACTCCATTCCATAGTGCCCGAGGAAATCCTGCTGGGCAGCCGGGACCTCGGCGACGGCACGCGTCAAACCGACCTTTCGGTTCCAACCATGCACTGCGGAGCCTGCATGGCGGCGGTGGAAAAATCGCTCTCTTCGTTGGATGGGGTCATCAGTGCGCGCGTCAACCTCTCCATGAAACGTGCCGCCGTCCGCTGGCGTGCGGTCGAAGATACAGTCCCGGATCTGATTGGGTCGCTTGAGAGAATTGGTTACCGGGCGCACCTGTTTACTCTCGGAGCCGACGCGAAGGATACCGAACTGCCTCGGCTTGTCAGGGCGCTGGCGGTTGCCGGCTTCTGCAGCATGAACATCATGATGTTGTCAGTGTCCGTGTGGTTTGGTGCTGACGGCCAAACGCGGCAAGCATTCCATATGGTTTCGGCCGCCCTGGCCCTTCCGGCAATATTGTATTCCGGCCGCATTTTCTACCTGTCGGCGTGGGCGGCGTTGCGACATCGTCGCACCAACATGGACGTTCCGGTTTCGATCGGCGTGGCATTGGCATTTGGTCTGAGTCTATACGACACCGCCCACAATGCGCCGCACGCCTACTTCGACGCGGCGACGACCCTGCTTTTTTTTCTTCTGATCGGGCGCACGCTGGAACATATGATGCGTGAAAAGGCGCGTTCGGCGGTTTCTGGCCTGGCTAGGCTTTCGCCGCTCGGCGCAACACTCATCGATGCGGACGGCACTCGAAGATACGTTCCAACGATGGCCGTCGAGCGCGGCTCGCTCTTGTTCATCGCTCCGGGCGACAGGATTCCGGTTGACGGCATCGTAGAGACGGGAAATTCTGACCTAGACCACTCGCTGGTTTCAGGAGAAAGCGCGCCCGTCTCTGCGGCGCCCGGCACGGTAGTGCAGGCCGGGCTCTTGAACCTCAACGGCCCGCTCACCGTAAGAGCAACCGCACGTGCCGAAGACTCGTTTCTGGCACAGATGTTGAGGATGATGGAAGCCGCCGAGGGAGGACGCGCGCGTTATCGCCGCATTGCCGACCGTGCGTCGGCATTGTATTCACCAATAGTCCACACGATCGCTTTGGTGTCTCTTCTTGGCTGGCTTTACGCGACAGGCGATTGGCACCTGTCGATATCTATCGCGATCTCCGTCCTCATTATAACCTGCCCTTGTGCCCTCGGCCTTGCCGTTCCTATCGTTCAGGTTGTAGCCACGGCGCGCCTCTTCGAGCGGGGCATCATGGTCAAAGATGGCTCCGCGCTAGAACGTCTCGCCGAGGCGGATGCGGTCCTTTTCGACAAAACGGGAACGCTGACCCTGGGAAACCTGTGCCTGACCAATGTCGACGTAATCCCTCCCTCGGCCCTTGGCATTGGCGCTGCAATCGCGGCGGGATCGCGCCATCCCGCGGCCAGGGCGATCGTCGTGGAGGCCGCCGGTCGATCAATGCCCACATTCTCCTTCGACAACCTCGAGGAGGTTCCCGGTCTCGGACTGGAGGGCTCTGCGAAGGGCAGTCGCTATCGTCTGGGCCGCGCCGGTTGGGCACTTGGAAGGGGATCGGAAGACGAAAACTGCTCGCCCATGGGCACGGCTGCTGTCCTGGCGAGGGACGGTCAACGGCTAGCGACGTTCCTGTTTGAAGACCAGATACGCCCTGATGCGGCACGGACTGTCCGAAATTTGATGCGCGCCGGGATTGCTAGCGAGATCCTGTCAGGCGACCGTATTGCTGTCGTCAACGCTATTGCAATGCAACTCGGCATCGGCCGAGTTTCGGCCGAGCTCCTGCCGTTGGACAAAGTGGCGCGAGTCGCCGAGCTGGCTCGCTGCGGCAAAAGGATCCTGATGGTCGGCGACGGACTGAATGACGCTCCCGCACTTGTCGCCGCCCATGTCTCGATGGCGCCGGCTACCGCTGCAGATGTCGGCCGCAACGCTGCCGATTTCGTCTTCCTCAAGGAGAGCCTCTCAGCGGTGAACGATGCACTGATCGTCTCGCGCCGAACCGGCTCGCTGATCCGCCAAAATTTTGCGCTCGCCATAGCCTACAACGCCATTGCGGTGCCGGTAGCTATTGCCGGCTCCGTCACCCCGTTCTTTGCTGCGTTGGCTATGTCGTTTTCCTCAATCTTGGTGATAGCCAACGCGACAAGATTGAGAATCTCGGACGCTCCCGCAGCAGGAACTAGACTTCCATCCTTCGTTCGGTCATCGGTCCAGCTTGGCAGCCGTCCATGAATTACCTGGCCGTCCTCATTCCAGTTGCGATCCTGCTAGGCCTCGTCGGGCTTGGAGCATTCATGTGGTCTTTGCGGTCCGGCCAGTATGACGATCTGAGCGGCGCAGCAGAGCGGATACTCCTGGATGACGAAGACCGTCCTTAGCACCGGTTCGACCAGACGCTCGTCCGGGCTGGCCGATCCAACGGACATGCCAGGATGTGCCTGTCTGATCTGAAAGTAGCGCGGGGGACTCCAGGTCGCCTGTGCCGCCGTCAGCATACTCTTCCCAGATGGCGCGCGATGGCAAAAGCCTTGCGAGACTTCATGGCGATTGCATAAGGCTGCTTCGTCTTGCCCGACGCGTCGAGAACTGTTTGTCCGGTAGAGGCTCTCGACTTATTCATCAATCACTTCAAGTTTAACGCCGCCTTGGCGTCCGCAAATCAGCTTACTCCGGGCCAGACATCTTCTTCGGGAATGCCGACAAGCCTTGCGTTTGGCCCACTTCGCCTCGACACCGATACCGGGATTCCATTCCACGACATCGAACCGACGCGCTCGTCCAGCGGGCGGTCGCGCTGCTTGCGGAACAGGCAGGCGCGCCTGTTGCGAAGGAAGCTCTGATCAAGGCGGCGTGGCCCAGACATTTCTGCGAAAGAGGCTGCCTATCCGGGCGCTTGTTTTGTGTGGATAAGGCATGCATGGCCTATTAGTCCTGCGCGGCACGCCGCGCACTCTCGCCAAACGAAGGCCGTGCATGTTTTGTTCAAGCAGTCCCTCGCCAGTATGATGACCGCAGAGCGACCCCTCAGGCAACCTTCTCTTGTTTGGAGGGATATGGACAGACATATGGTGTTGGTCGCACCGTCGATGCAGCCCAACGCCCTGCTTCTGAAGCCAATAGTTTGCGACTTAAGGCCTCACCGCGAGGGTAGGAATGCACATGCCAAGCGTCGTGACAGCGGCGTTACCAAGATTTCAAAGCCAATTCCTCGAGATCGCCCCCCACGCCGGGGTGGACGACGGTCGAGCGCGTGCTGAACGGCAGGGTCGGCTCACGGCCTCGTGGCGGGTCCACTGGTCCTGCGACGCAGATCAAATGGGCCAAAGCACGAAAAGTGCCAGCATGACAATGAAGAGCGCAGAGACGATTGCGACGATCCGCCAGCGGAGCCTTCTACCTTGTCCGGATAGGTTCATTCCCGGTGCCTGGCTCACTCGCCAGGCTTGATAAATTCATATCGTCACACGATATACATATAGGGATGGCGTTTTCGATGTCTAAGAACAACCAAAGGCATCATCATTTTGAGAGACGGCCATGTACGATGGATGGTTTTCAAAGCCCGTTGCAATCGCGACTGGCGTGAGCGGTGACATCCGGACCCTTATGAGCGCTCAGCAAGCGACACAACTCCTGACTGCCAACTGGCGCGATACCGGCAGCGAGAAACATCTTGCCGCCTTGCGAGCCTGCCGCCAGGCGGTGCAAGGCGGCATTCCGGCCGATGTCGCGAGGACGGCTTTTGTGGAAGCGGCTCGGGCGGCACATATGTTGATCGAATAGCACCAACGTGCAATTCGCTGTCGCCAACCGGTAGCGGCCCGGCGGCTGGTGCTCCAGCATCCGACCGGGACAGGTCCTTCGGCAGCTTCGCTTGTTCAACCAAAGCGGTCTTGTTCGGCGCCATCCTGTTTTCTACGGCAGGTGCCCCGTTACCGGTTGTGGAAGCGCGTCCAGAAGCACGCCCAGCCGGCTGCGAAGGGTATGAAGCGCGACCGGCGACGCAATGGGTCAAAACGGGCTGATCAGACGGGTGAAGCTGCGTGCGTTGGCCGCTGGCTCCGCCGGGAGTGTTCTGCATGGGCAGCATAATCTCCAGCCGATGGTAGCGCCCCATGACCTGCGGCTCTAGCCACCAGGGCAGGAAGCCTGAAATGGGATATAGCGCTAGCACCGAGCCTTGGCTTGCACCAGGATTCATTTTTTGGCCATTTTCAAGCTCGCTAAAATTTAGCCTGCGTCCGTCTGGAAGCAGGCTGCCTCATGTCGAACTGAAGAGCAGAGAACGGCGTCGCTCTGTTCGATAGGTTCGACAGAAGAGTGCCCATATAAGGCGATTCTCGAAGAGCGCCTTATATGGTTGATCTAAGCGTGGCTATTTCTTGCCAGTACGCCGCCCGTCTTTGAGAGATTGCTGGGATATGGCAGATAGTTCCTCTGGTTTTTCTTTAATCTGCTTTGGTTTGCGTATTTCTCGATTACCATTTTTCTTCGACATTGGATTTGGATTCCTGCCTTGAAGCCAACGCCACATCAACCTCATCCCGCCCGGTCTCGCGCGGGAACAAGCCGTGTGACATTCGCAATCAGATTCCGCCTGAACGTGTTGCGGTCAGCGAAACCAGTTGAGTTGTTGATATCAAAAGTGAAAAGCTCCCTGGCCCACTTGTCGCTTCGGCGACAAGTGGGCCAGGGCTAATGGCCTTCGAGAAGGCCCAGCCGAAAAGTCGGCAAATAGGGGAGCGAACTTTGCATGTCGCTATCCTTGGCGATAACGCCGTCGAAGTCAAATGCGGGAATGCCGTTTGCAAAGAACACTTTTGTCGCAGGGCAGTTTCCACCCTTGTTTTGATCGGCACAATGTCTAGATTGGAAGGCATGTGCATGAATACATTCATCTTGATTTCGAGGCTTTCCGGGGAAGCATATGCTTTTTCCCGGGGTGGCTTGATGATGAACTGACAGCCGCACAGTACTCCGCTCCGGGAACACTCACCAAAATTATCGCGGTGCAGCTTTAATTGCGCGTTGCTATGCAGCGTGCGCTCGGAGTCCATCATGTTCACCCTGTTCCTGGCCGCCACGTGCCAGACCTGTCACCGCACCCTGCCCAGGGCCGCACCCCGCTGTCCGTGGTGCGCCGGCCAGGGCATCCGTCAACATGGCAGCCATGCGCGTTCTCAGAAGGATTTTCGACGGCGTCGATGCGTCGCTCTCGAAAAGACCCGGTTGTAGACCGTGTCGCCGATTGAAAAAGCTGCCATCCATGGAAAACCGGAGTCGTTCCGGGGGTCAGGCATTCGCCGTCAGTACGGTGCCATCGCATGGCGCCGGTCCAGGAGTCGTGAGCTCAAGATTCTCCTGATCACCTCGCGAGAGAGGGGGCGGTGGATCGTACCCAAAGGCTGGCCCATCGAAGGCGGGACCCCGGCAAAGGTCGCCGCACTGGAGGCATTCGAAGAAGGAGGAGTATTCGGAGATGTTCGTTCGGAACCGATCGGGGCCTACGACTACCTGAAAATCCTTCGCGACGGCTCGACAGCCTTATGCCGTGTTGTTCTGTTCGGCATCGAAGTCCGCGGCACCCTCGCCAACTGGCCCGAGCAGTCTCAACGCAAGCGGAGTTGGTTCACGGTTTCCGAGGCGGGACGGACCGTTTCGGACTACCAACTCGCGCAGGTTCTAAAGTCGTTGGAGGCGAACTGCACTGTTTGCGTCGGCGATTGCAAATGCGGACGTCTCCCTTGGCCGACGCGACCGGCGAAAAAGAAGACGGTATCCGTAAATCAAAATCTTGAACCCTTTCCAGTCACGTCTCTTACGTGACGCCAACCATGATGGACAAACATATGAAAACCGAAACCTGGCCAGTGCACGCACAAATTTCCGGTCCCATCGTAATGATTGGCTTCGGCTCCATCGGCAAAGGAATGCTGCCGTTGATCGAGCGCCATCTTGAGTTTGACCGCGCACGCCTTGTGGTGATCGATCCCGACGACACCCACCGCCGCCTCCTCGATGAGAGGGGGATCAGGTTTGTCCATGCAGCGGTCACACCAGATGGCTACCGCGAGCTTCTGACGCCTCTACTGACAGCCGGTGGTGGCCAAGGGTTCTGCGTCAACGTTTCGGTCGACATATCATCGCGCGCCATCATGGAGCTCTGCAGGGAGATCGGTGCGCTCTATATCGATACGGTCACGGAACCTTGGGCGGGCTTCTACTTTGACAGCAACGTCGGGCCTGAGGCTCGCACCAACTACGCGCTGCGCGAAGTCATCCTCGAAGCACAACGCCGGAACCCGGGTGGCACGACTGCCGTGTCGTGCTGCGGGGCCAATCCCGGAATGGTCTCGTGGCTTGTGAAGCAAGCACTGCTTACCCTCGCAAGCGACATCGGAATGGAATTTGAAGAGCCGAAATCGCGACAGCAATGGGCGGTCTTGATGCATCGCGTCGGGGTGAAGGGCATGCATATTGCCGAGCGGGACACGCAACGCGCCCTTTCGCCAAAGCCTGTCGGCGTGTTTGTCAACACCTGGTCCGTCGAAGGCTTCGTGTCCGAGGGACTGCAACCCGCCGAACTTGGGTGGGGTACCCATGAAAGATGGATGCCAACCAACGGCCGAACGCATGACAAAGGCTCTAAGGCGGCGATCTATTTGCTTCAGCCGGGCGCCAACACGCGCGTCCGCTCTTGGACGCCTACAGCACAGGCGCAGCATGCCTTCCTTGTGACTCACAACGAGTCCATCACGATTGCCGACTACTTTACCGTTCACGATCATGACGGAAAGGTCGCCTATCGGCCGACCTGCCACTACGCCTATCATCCTTGCGACGACGCGGTGCTGTCGTTGCACGAAATGTTCGGCAAGGCTGGCAAGGCTCAGGATAAGTTCCACATCCTTGGCGAGAGCGAGATCGTCGACGGCATAGATGAACTTGGCGTGCTTCTCTACGGGCATTCAAGAAACGCATTTTGGTACGGTTCGCAGCTGTCGATTGAAGAGACACGCCAGCTGGTGCCCCATCACAATGCTACTGGGCTTCAGGTCACGTCGGCTGTGCTCGCAGGCATGGTCTGGGCGCTTGAAAACCCCGAGGCTGGCATCGTGGAAGTTGAAGATCTGGACTTCCGGCGCTGCCTGGAGATCCAGAAGCCCTATCTTGGCTCTCTCGTGGGTGTCTATACGGACTGGACGCCTCTGGATGGCCGGCCTGGGCTCTTCCCGGATGAGATCGACACATCCGATCCCTGGCAGTTCCGGAATGTGCTGGTTTCATGACAGGCGCCGGGCAGGGCAGCGGCGCACGGGGTTTCTGCTCCGGCAAAGCTGCCGAAGCAATTGGTGTGGACGACGATTCCGTGCGGACGGTCTCGTCCAATTCGAGACGCCAGACATGGCAGTAAGGAAATTGACCCGATGGATCTCACCACACGGCTTATAGTCGCGATCGGGCTTGGCGCGCTTCTTATCGGGGCGTTCATTCTCATATAGCCGAATGTGACGTTTCAAACGCCTTGCACGCGTTGACGCTGCCTTTCGTGCGGCAATTCTAGGGGAGACTGGGTGGCAGCGCCGACTTCTCGCCCTGCCGTCGCTTGTCCGTTGGTCGGATCACCCTGTGCCTACTCTCAGATGGTGACGCTCCAGCCCGCCGTCCACACCTACCCATTTCGTACGTCTTGAGACCCTGCAGAGCCATGACATTGCCCGCCGGCAAATTCTTCAGTTTGAGATAGCGATGTGGCATCGGTCCGCGTCGGCTCGGTCACCGACGTGCGCGGGCGAACGTCAGATTGGCATGCGATAGCCATAGAACTCATGGTCCTCGTTGTAACCGCCCTGGCCTGCACCAAGGTCGGCGAAATCGCGCACGAACTCGATCGCTGCGATCCATTTGACCATCTTGAAACCGAGTTCGTTTTCGCATCGCAGCCGCAAAGGTGCGCCATGCAGGATACTGACTGGCGCGCCGTTCATCTCGTAGGCGAGGATTGTCAGGTGATGCTGCATGTTTTCGATCTTGTGGACGTCGTAGTAGCGGCCGCCATCGGCTCCATCGGCTAAAGAGTAGAACACTGCGTAGCGAGCGTCGGGCGTCGGCTTCACCAGATTCAGTATATCTCGCATCGGGACGCCGCCCCATTCGGCGACGCCGGTCCAACCCTGGATGCAGAAATGCGTTGTGATTTGCTTTTGTTTGGGCATTGCCTTGAGATCGGCCAGGGAGAAGTCGCGGGGTGCCTCGACGAGGCCGCCGACGTGCAGTCTGTAGCCGGCGAACTTCTCGGCCACGAGATCGTCAAATTCCTTGGAATTCGGCATCGTGCCGTTCGGCCAAAAATAGGGCGAGATATCCTGCTTCGTCAGTTGCGAGCGCGGATCCCAGCCTTCTGCCAGCCCCATCAGCCAGCCGATCATGAAGGCGCCGGTGCGCTGCACCAATCGGGCGTGGCGGATGGTGAAAGGTGAGACGACTAGCCATGCTGCGACGAGGATTGCCATCGCGACGAGAAAAAGGGGGAACCCTGTCCATGAGGCGTCGTCGATGCCGGCGAACATATGATTGGTATTCTGCCGGATGCCCGTGACGAAGACCATCGCGCCATGCGCCAGGATAAAGCCGACGAACCAGGCGAACGAGATGAAATGAACCGATCGCATGGCCTGCCGGTTGAACAACCGTCCGAAAGAGCCCAGTGCATTAGAGATTGCCGGGCCTTGCATGAGGCCGGTGAAGATCGAGACGGGTGCCGCGATGAAGACTGTGATGAAATAGCTGAGCTGCTGGAGGCCGTTATAGCGGGTCCAGCCCTCGTCGACCGGAAAGTTCAGCGAGGCATATTGGATTGCCGTCGAGAGCGCGGCCGGGAAAACTTCCCACGTCACGGGCACCAGCCTGCGCCACTGATCGGTCGAAAAGAGCAGAATGTAGAAGGCGGCTCCGTTTATAAGCCACAAGAGGTTGATCGAGAAATGCCACCAGCGCGATAGGCCGAGCGTGTGCCGGAGGCCCGGAATTCCAAGCCATGTCGGCAGCGTGACGGAATCATCCTTAGCGGTCCAGATACGGTCCTTAGGCACCGGCACCTGGAAACGAAACCAATCGGTTCCCGGCGTGCAGTCTCGCCCCCAATACAGTCGTGGATGGTCGGCCAGGATTTGCAGGCCGGACCGCATGATGAAGAGCATGAAGAACATGTTCAGGAAGTGCTGTAGCTGCAGCCACCAAGGGAAACCGGAGTCGACCATTGGCGCCGATAGAGCGATGCCGGGATGGTTCTGGATGAAGGCCTTGACCTCGGGAAGCTCGCGTAAGCTCTGTGCCACCGCAATCATGCAGAGCAGCGCGGCAGCGCTGATCGGCAGCGTCCATAGCGTATTGATCCAGTGAGTCCCAATGCGGATGCGCGGGAAAATCCCCTTTTGCGGCGACATCCAATGACTGAAACGGATGCGATCGTCGGCGTCACTGAGCTTGGCGCGGAGCGGTTCGGGCGAAGGAGGCTGCGTGTTGATGGGCATCGGACAACCGCTTTCTTTGATCGATCGCATCTGGCGAAAGCGTCAGTCGCGAAGTCGGGCGAGCGCCGAACCCTTGTGGAAGGCGATGTGCTCGGTCTTGCTGCTCTTGATCTCGTATTGCGGCGCTTCCGCACTCGCATGGTGTGTGTAGCCATGGACCTGGAAATCGCGTGTGTGCACGCGGACGATCGTGCCGCTGACGCGCCCGGCTTCCGAGTTCCAGCTCACGTGATCGCCGACTTTGAATCTATTCGCCATGAGGCTCGGCCAAGGGTAACAAGGATTCTCGCGGAACCATGACGCCGTTTCGCACCTGGATGGCGCGATCGAACAGCGATGATCCATCACTCAACCGTCGCGCTCTAATTCGGTTCCAGTGAATCGCTTCCCGCTGCAGGGCCTTTTTGATCTGGGAGATAAACCGGCTACGATCCGCGCCGAGGTGGCTAGTGCGCCGTGGGCCGCCAGATTGGAACCGAAACGAACAGCTTCTTCACCATAGGCCATTCCACGCGCACGATCGTCGAGTTCGGCGAACTGCTTCAGGAGTCTCGTGTCGATTTCGTTGCCGATGTGCGCTCGATGCCGCGTTCGCGCACCAATCCGCAGTTCAACGGCGAAAGCCTTCCGGGAGCATTGGCGCCGTGGCGGATCGGTTATGAGCATATCGCGGCGCTTGGCGGCTTGCGGGGCAAGGCGCGTGGGTCGGAACCTTCCCCCAATAGCTATTGGCGCGTAAGTGGTTTTCGCAACTACGCCGACTATGCGCTGACCGAGCCGTTCGCCAAAGGCTTGGCGCAACTGCGAGAGCTTGGCGGCCAGCATCGCTGCGCAATCATGTGCGCGGAAGCCGTCTGGTGGCGCTGCCACCGCCGCATCATTGCCGACTACCTGCTCGGAGAAGGCGAACGCGTCATGCACATCCTTGGGGCCGGTCATGTCGAGGAGGCCAGCCTGACGCTGGGCGCTGTCGTGCGCGAGGATGGAACGATCATCTATCCTGGGGAGCATCTCCTCGGGAAGTAGGCATCGATCATCGCCTGCTGTAAGGCCGGTTCAGTTTTTGATTGCCCCGAGCGCATGGTCGACGATCGTCTGCCCCTCGGCCAGGATGGCGCGCAGATGGTCCTGTCCGCGAAAACTCTCAGCGTAGATTTTGTAGATATCCTCGGTACCTGACGGGCGCGCGGCGAACCAGCCGTTTTCCGTGGCCACCTTGACGCCGCCGATTTCGGCATTGTTGCCCGGTGCCCGGCTGAGCACCGACCGGATCGGTTCGCCAGCCAAGATCTTCGACGTGATCTCATGCGTTGAAAGCTTCGACAGTTTCTCTTTTTGTGCTGGGGTTGCCGTTGCCTGCAGCCGGTCGGCGACCGGTTCGCCCAATGCCTTCGTCAGGTCGCGATAGACCTCGCCGGGATCGCGACCCATCCTTGCCATGATCTCGCCCGACAGCAACGCCGGAACGATGCCATCCTTGTCGGTCGTCCAGACGGCGCCGTTGCGGCGCATGAACGTCGCACCAGCACTTTCCTCACCGCAAAACCCCAGGGAGCCGTCCTGAAGGCCCTCGGCGAACCATTTGAAACCGACCGGCACTTCATACAGTCTGCGCTTCAAGCTGGCGCTGACGCGATCGATCATCTGGCTGCTCACCACCGTTTTTCCAACGGCGGCGTCCTTGCGCCATTCAGGGCGATGCTGGAACAGGTAATCAATCGCCACCGACAAGTAATGATTGGCCGGCAGCAGCCCGGCACTGCGCGTGACGATGCCGTGCCGGTCGTGATCGGTGTCGCATGCGAAAGCGATGTCGAATTGATCCTTCAGGCTGATAAGGCCTTGCATGGCGTAGGATGAAGACGGGTCCATACGAATCTGGCCATCCCAATCGACCGTCATGAAACGAAAGGTAGGATCGACCTGCCGATTGACGATGGTCAAGTCGAGCTTGTAGCGGTCGGCAATGGCGGGCCAGTAGTGGACTCCCGCGCCGCCGAGGGGGTCGACGCCCATGCGAACATACGCTCCGCGAATGGCGTCCATGTCGATCACGTTGCCGAGATCGTTCACGTAAGAGTTCAGGAAATCATGGGTATGTGTTGTCGGCGCATGAAGGGCTTTCTCGAACGGCATCCGCCGCACGCCTTTCAGGCCGTTGCCAAGTAGCTCATTGGCCTGTCTTTCGATCCAGCCGGTGACATCGGTATCCGCCGGCCCGCCATTGGGCGGGTTGTACTTGAAGCCTCCGTCGCCGGGTGGGTTGTGCGACGGCGTGATGACGATGCCATCGGCGAGTCCAGTCTTGCGCCCGTTGTTGTAGTTGAGGATTGCGTGCGAGACGGCCGGGGTCGGCGTATACTCGCCACCGGCCGCCATCATCACCTCCGCTCCGTTCGCGGCCAGCACCTCGAGGGCGCTCGCAAAGGCTGGCTCCGACAGGGCATGGGTATCGATGCCGACGAATATGGGACCGTCGATACCCTGTCGCTCGCGGTACAGGCAAATGGCCTGGGTGATTGCTAGGACATGTGCTTCGTTAAAGGTTCTCTCGAATGCCGACCCGCGATGCCCGGATGTGCCGAACGCTACCCGCTGCAAGGGGTTGGCAGGGTCCGGTGCCTGGCTGTAATAGGCCGTGACGAGCCTGGCGACATTGACCAGCATGTCAGGCGGGGTCGGCTTTCCCGCCAATGGACTAATCTTCATGGTCATGCTGGTTGCCTCATTCGGTTCGGGCGCTCCCAACTCGTTTGGTTGACTGGCGGCCCGCAATTTGCGCCTTGGCGGCCGCAACGACGTGTGCCGGTTCGAAACCGAAGTGTTCTGCGACGACTTTCGATGGAGCGGACAGGCCGAAACTATGCAGAGCGAGGATGGCGCCGTCGAAGCCGGTATAGCGCTCCCATCCGAAACCGGATGCTTCCTCCACTGCCACGCGGGCCGTTGTCGTTGGCGGCAGGACGGTATCGCGATACTCCCTTGGCTGGCTTTCGAACAATTCCCATGATGGCATGCTGACGACACGTGCCTTGATGTCCTCGGCTTTCAGCTGTTCATAGGCCGCCACACAGAGCGCGACTTCGCTGCCGGTTGCCAGCAGCAGGACGTCGGGTTTGCCGTCGGGCGTATCGGCCAGTACATAGGCGCCCCGTGCCACGCCGCCTGCGTTTGCATAGGTCGAGCGATCGAGCGTCGGCACCGCCTGTCGAGTCAGCACGAGGCAGATAGGCCTGTCCTTGAGATGAATGATGACCTTCCATGCCTCCACGACTTCGTTCGCGTCTGCGGGGCGCAGCACGATCATGCCGGGCATGGCGCGGAATGAGGCAAGCTGCTCGATGGGCTGGTGGGTTGGCCCGTCCTCGCCGAGACTGATGGAATCATGGGTCCAGATGGAGATGAGCGGGAGTTCCATCATCGAACTCAACCTCAGCGCCGCGCGGCAATAGTCGGTGAAGATCAGGAAGCTGGAAACGAACGGCCGCAGCTTCGAGAGGCTCATGCCGTTGCCGATGGCGCACATGGCATGTTCGCGCAGGCCGAAGTGGAAATTTCGGCCGCGGTAGCTGACGGCCTGTTCAGCCTCAGGAGCCTGAAAGTCGCCGGCAAAGTCAAATTCGAGGTTCGTCTTGGTTGACGGCGACAAGTCTGCCGCGCCACCCAGCAGCCATGGCACATGTTCCGCAATGGCGTTCATCACCTTGCCGGACGAGTCGCGCGTCGCGAGGCCCTTCGCATCGGCTCCAAAACTGGGCAGCGCGGCGTCCCACCCAGAGGGAACTTCGCGTTGCTGCATCTGATCGATTTGTTCGGCCAGGTCCGGATATTGAGCCCTGTAGACGGCAAACAATTTCCGCCAGGCGGCATGAGCGGCGTCCCCACGCTTGCCCATATGTGCGCGGAGATGCGCCACGACCCCTTCCGGAACCTTGAAATCGGCGTCCGGATCCCAGCCGTAGAATTCCTTAGTCAGCCGAACTTCTTCGGCGCCCAGTGGCTCTCCGTGGGCTTTGTTTGTGTCATGCTTATGCGGCGCGCCATAACCGATATGGCTTTGAACGATGATCAGCGTGGGGCGGTCATGCGTATCGATGAACGTCTGATAAGCCTTGTCCAGCAACATCAGATCGTTTGCATCACTTACCCGCTCGACATGCCATCCGTACGCGAGGAAGCGGGTTGCCACGTCTTCGGTGAATGTAAGGCCAGTCGGCCCCTCGATGGTGATGTGATTGTCGTCATAAATCCAGCAGAGGTTCGACAATCTGAGGTGTCCAGCCAGCGATGCCGCCTCGTTGCTGAGCCCTTCCATCATGTCGCCGTCACTGCACAGCGCATAGACGTTGTGCGAGAACAGATCATAATCGGGTCGATTGTAGGTAGCCGCCAGCCACCGTTCTGCAATTGCCATGCCGACGCTCGTTGCCGCACCTTGTCCGAGTGGCCCCGTGGTGGTTTCCACGCCCGAGGTCCAGCCATATTCGGGATGTCCCGTACAATGGCTGCCTGCCTGGCGAAAACTCTTGAGATCGTCCAGCGTCACGGCAAGCCGGTCGCCCGATGGATAGCTCGCGCCCTTTGCCTTCACGCCGCACAGGTAAAGCAGGCTGTAGAGCAGGGCGCAGGCATGGCCGGCCGACAGCACGAAGCGGTCGCGGTTCGGCCAATCGGGGTCGGCAGGGTCGTAGCGAAGGAAGCGCTGCCACAGGCAATAGGCCATCGGCGCGGCGTCCAGCGGCGTTCCGGGGTGGCCGGATTTTGCTTTCTGAACCGCATCGATTGAAAGCATTCGCAGCGTGTTGATGCTGAGCTGGTCGAGTGGCACCTGTTTCATGGGGCTCCTTTGATCGGATGTAGGCAACCCGATCGTCCAAGTGCTGGCTGGGTTGCGAGGCAGTATGTTGGTCAGGTCGGCGCCATAGGCGCGGCCGGGCTCACTGCCCTTTACCTCTTTCGTTTCCTGAACCGGCGATAGCGCTCGATCAAAGCGTTGGTCGAGCTGTCATGTTGGAGGTGCGGAGTTTCGGAGGCTTCCAGCTCCGGGATCGTTTTCTCGGCCAGTGCCTTGCCCAACTCGACACCCCATTGGTCAAAAGAGTCGATGCTCCAGATGACGCCTTGCGTGAAAACGCTGTGCTCGTAGAGCGCCACCAGGCTGCCAAGGGTCTTCGGGGTCAGGCGCTCGGCAAGCAAGGTGTTGGTGGGGCGGTTACCTTCGAAGGTGCGATGCGGAACCAGCCAATCCGGGGTCCCTTCAGCCCTGACTTCCTCCGGCGTTTTGCCGAAAGCCAGCGCCTCGGTCTGCGCGAACAGATTTGCCATCAGCAGGTCGTGATGACGTCCCAGCGGATTCAATGCCTGACAAAACCCGAGGAAATCGCACGGAACCAGCTTGGTGCCTTGATGAATGAGTTGGTAGAATGAATGCTGCCCATTGGTGCCAGGTTCGCCCCAATAGATCGGCCCTGTCTGGTAATCGACTTTCGTGCCGCCAAGCGTGACGTGCTTGCCGTTGCTTTCCATTGTCAGTTGCTGCAGATAGGCAGGAAAGCGCTTGAGATATTGCTCGTAGGGCAGAACCGCGACCGTCTGCGCCTCGAAAAAATTGTTGTACCAAACTGCGAGCAGGCCCATCAGCGCCGGCAGGTTCTCACCGAACGGCGCGGTGCGGAAGTGGTGATCCATGTCGTGGAAGCCCGACAGCATCGCCTGGAAATTTTCCGCCCCGATGGCGAGCATGGTGGACAGGCCAATCGCTGAATCCATGGAATAGCGGCCGCCGTCCCAATCCCACATGCCAAACATCTGATTTGTGTCGATGCCGAATTCCGCGACCCCTTCGGTATTGGTCGAGACGGCGACGAAATGCCGGGCCACCGCCTGTTCGTCGCCCAGCTTTCGCAAGACCCATTCCCGTGCGGTGTGGGCGTTGGTCAGCGTTTCCAACGTCCTGAACGTCTTCGAGCAGATGATGAACAGCGTTTCTTCAGGGTTCAGATCCCGCGTCGCCTCCACGAAGTCGGAACCGTCGACGTTCGAGATGAAGCGGAAAATCATGTCGCGCCGGCTGTAGTGGCGCAGCGCTTCATAGGCCATGACCGGCCCGAGGTCCGAGCCGCCGATACCGATATTTATGACGTTGCATATCGGCAGGCCTGAATGGCCGCGCCAAGCACCGCTGTGAATCTTGTCCGTGAAGTCGGCCATCTTGCCAAGCACCTCTTGGACTTCCGGCACGACGTCGATACCGTCGACTAAAATTTGCTCGCCAATAGGCGCGCGCAGGGCCGTGTGAAGTACCGCGCGGCGCTCCGTCACATTGATCTTCTGACCGCTGAACATCGCTTCGAGGCGCTCACGCAACCCGCAGGCCTCGGCAAGTTGAATGAGAAGCTGGACCGTCTCGGCCGTGATGCGGTTTTTCGAATAGTCGAGATAAATTCCGCATGCGTCGATGGCGAAACGCTTGCCACGCTGGGGATCGTCGGCGAAGAGCCGCCTCAGATGCAAAGGACGCACTTCCTGGCAATGCGTCAGCAACGCTTGCCATGCTGGAAGTTCCGCGAGCGGCAATGTCGTGGTCGCAAGAGACTCTCTCATGATCCTGGCGCCGAACCGCGAGAACGATGCAACTGCTCGCTCTTCGACGCGATCACCGCCATCAGGTCGTTCCATGATTTGGTGAAGGACTGGGCGCCTTCGAGCTGGAGCTGCGCGGCAAGCGCCTGAATGTCGACGCCGGCTTTTGCAAACTCGCCAAGCACTTTTTCGCTCTGGCCGCCATCCTCCCGCATGACACCGCGCACCACTCCCTCTTTCGAAAATGCATGGAGCGTCTTCTCCGGAATGGTGTTGATGGTGTCCGGTGCGGCGAGCGCTTCGATGTAATAGGATTGCGGAAGCTGCGGATCCTTGGTCCCGGTGCTCGCCCATAGCAGACGCTGGGAAAGTGCGCCGGCATCGGCCAGCTTACGCCATCCGGCAGAGCCAAGGCGCTCACGGTAGGCTTTATAGACTTGCCCGGATATGGCGATGCCGAGGCGGTTCCGCAGCGCGGGGCTAACCTTGTCCATCACCGCTTTGTCCCAACGGCTGACGAAGATCGAGGCGACAGAGGCGATCTTCGGGTCGAGCCCGGCGTTGATCCGGCGCTGAATGCCTCGGCAATACGCTTCGGCCGCCGCTATGTATTGCTCGCACGAAAACAGCAGGGTGACATTCACCGGCACGCCGGCGAAGATCGATTCTTCGATGGCCTCAACGCCTGCGGACGTGCCCGGAATCTTGATGAACAGGTTGGAACAATGCGCTTGCGTGTGCAGCCGCCTGGCGGCCTCGACAGTGGCGCCAGCATCATTAGCCAGCAAAGGCGACACTTCCAGGGAAACCCATCCATCGATGCCGCCCGTCGCTTCATGGACCGGACTGAACAGTGCTGCGGCCTCCGTCAGGTCTTCGAGCGCCATTTCGAAGAATAGCTGCTCACCCGCTTTTCCTTCTCTGGCTTTTCGATGAAGGGCCTCGTCGTAAGCAGTGCTGTTTCTAATCGCCTCATCGAAAATCGTAGGGTTCGACGTCAATCCCGTCACCGAAAAGTCGGCGCAATAGCGCTGAAGGGTGCCGCTGCTCAGCAGATCGCGTGTGATGTTGTCCAACCAGAGGCTTTGGCCGAGTCCATGCAATCGGGATGTTGCGTTCATGGCGACCTCGCTAGTGGGCGGGAAAGTGCTTCACCCTGGCCAGTCTGATGTGCGGCGCGCAATTCACTCGACCAATATGCGCGCTTCCCGCGCTGCGTCGATGAACGCGTCTCTCGCGACGTCAGCCGAAACACTGCCGTTCAAGGCCTGCTGGCATGCCCGTTTCGCAGATCGATGCTTATCGCTACCTCCGTCACGCCAATGGTCGTTAAGCAGGTCAAAAGCTTGTCGAGCGTTGGTCAGGTTTCGGATGTCGCCGCTTATGCCGGTGGCAACAGATATTGGCTTGGAAAACCACGCATCATACATGGGGCGGCACGCCTCGCACTGGCTGAACTCTCACAACGCGCCTCGTCGGGTGAAGTTTCATCGACAGGCATCACCCTTGCGTGAACCCCGGCTGTGTGAATAGGAGCGGCGCGTTTGAGAGCGGCCGCGCCGGAAAAGGGAGCAAGTAGGCGCTGTCTGGAAGAGCGGAGCGAATACACTCATTTTCTTTCGATTCTGATCGGGAAGGGGGCATCTGCGGAAGACAACGCTGTTTGTTAGTCGATAGACGCGCCGAGCAATGTCGAGAGCCAGATCGTTGTCGAGGGTGAATTCACGCAAATGACGGTCTGTTGCCTTCCAGATGCAAAGGGCGCACGCTGGCTGCCGCACTTACCGTCGCGACCCGAACGCCCGTAGGCGCAGTTGGCAGCGCAGCACGGAACCTCGGGCTTAGTCGCAGTGCATGCAGTCGCGGATTGCGAACCGAGCGCATAGGAAAGAGCCACCCATGTCCCAAGCACCGAACCAAGAAAACGCCACCAAAGGTCTATACGCGGTCCCGCCTCCTCGGAATCATTCAAAGACAATCAAGTTCACGAGTAAGGCGGCTAAGGGGAGCCTGCTGAGGTAATCACTTCGGTGGAAATTTTCTGCGACAATGGCCGATGGTATTGCCAGGTTTGTCGAGGAGGTGAGAAGACCCGACCGATGGGTCCGTATACAAAACACCAAGCCGAACAGATCCAGGATGCGCGCTGGAAGTTGATCGCGAAAATGGGGTCCGCTAGGCTGATCTTCGAGGCGAGACGGAAAGGTTAGGGCCCCAACCTTTCACACGTCGCTGCAAGCAAGCGCAAAGCCTAGCCGGACTTAATGATGATTGAAGACCTTTTTATCCGCAACAAAATGTGGTCAGACGAACGTAAAGCCGAAAGGGTTGATTATTTTCAACGTCTTTCGAACTTGCAAAGTCCCGAATATCTGTGGATCGGCTGCTCTGATAGCCGAGTACCAGCCAATGTGATTGCCGGGTTGGAACCCGGCGAGGTTTTTGTGCATCGCAACGTCGCTAATCTCATCCATCCAACCGATCTGAATATGCTCTCCGTCGTCGAATATGCTGTGAATCAACTCGGCGTACGGCACATCATCGTTTGCGGGCACTATGGCTGCGGTGGCATCCGTGCCGCTGTAAGCGGCAAACGTCTGGGCCTTATCGATCATTGGCTGCAGCCAATCAAAGATGTTGCCGAGTCCGAATTCGAATGCCGAGAGTGTGGTACTTGGAACGACACGAATCTTGACCGGCTCAGCGAACGCTCAGTCGCTTCCCAAGTGAAACGTCTTGCGCGCACGCCGATCCTGCATGCGGCATGGAGGTCAAATAAGAACGTATCGATCCATGGTTGGATATATGGATTGAAGGACGGTTTGCTCTATGACCTGAACTGTACCATAACCAGCAACCAGGATATCTGAATTCGCTAAGCTAGGGCACTGACCCTTTCCTGGCGCGATCCTAGCGGGCAGACAGCGCGAAATTTCAAAATCAGCGGCAACCTGAAACCTGGTTCGCTTCTCCCCAGATATTCGTCCTGACGCTCTCCTTGTTACCAAAGGGACTGATCCTCGTTGTCAAAGCGCGTTTGGCAGCGCGTAAGCGATGATGGAATCGCCGGCCTCTGTTCCCGTCGACCCGTGGCCGCCGGCAACCACGACGATGTACTGCCGGCCATCCGCGCCCTTGTAGGTGGAGGGCGTCGCCTGTCCGCCCGCTGGCAACCGGTCGCGCCAAATTTCGGCGCCGGTCTTAAGGTCATAACCGCGGATGTAATAGTCGAGAGTGCCGCTGAGAAAGGCTACGCCGCCCTTGGTGATGATCGGCCCGCCAATTCCGGGCACTCCCATTTTGAATGGCAGTGGGATCGGCGACAGGTCGCGCACGGTGCCATTGACGTGCTTGTAGACGACTTTGCCGGTGGTCAGGTCGACGCCGGCGACGTAGCCCCAAGGTGGCGACTGGCATGGCAGGCCAAGCGGAGACAGAAAGGCGCCCATTTTCGCCGCGTAAGGAGCCCCAAAATTCTCGTTGAAAACATCCTCCCCATCCTTGCTGACGACGCGGGCGAACTGATCAGGGCGCGGTACGAGCTTGGATGTGAAAGCGAGATAGACCGGCATGGCGAACATCACTTGACGGTCCGGGTCTACGGCCACCGCGCCCCAGTTGAACGTGCCGAAATTCCCGGGATAGATAATCGAGCCCTTTTCCGTAGGCGGCGTGTAGCGGCCCTTGTAGTCGAGGCTGCGGAATTCAATGCGGCAAGCGAGCTGATCAAGCGGCGTTGCGCCCCACATATCCTTTTCGGTAAGCGGCTCAGGCTTGAACGAAATCGCCGAGACTGGTTGGGTCGGTGCGGTGGCATCTCCTTTGACAGCACCGCTCGGGGCGGGTTCCTCGGTGACCGGAAGCACAGGCTCGCCAGTCTTACGGTTGAGAACATAGACTTCGCCTTGCTTAGTCGGCGCCACGAGCGCCGGCACGACCTTGCCACCAATGGTGAGATCGACAAGGCTCGGCTGCGCCGGCACGTCCATGTCCCATAGATCGTGGTGCACAGCCTGGAAGACCCAGGCGACCTTGCCCGTGTTCACGTCCAGCGCGAGGATCGAGGAGGAGAACTTCTCGACTTCTGCACTGCGGTTGACGCCATACTGATCAGGCGATTGGTTACCCATCGGAAGGTAGATCAGCCCGAGCTTTTGGTCGTAACTCGAAACGCTCCAAGAATTCGGCGCGTTTTCCGAATAGGTCTGGCCGTTGGCAATTGGTGCGGTTGCATTGGGCTTCTTGGAATCGAAGTTCCAGACAAGCGCCCCAGTGTTGACGTCGAAGGCCCGGATGACGCCAGATGGCGACGTGGTCGACGCGTTGTCGTTGACGGCGCCGCCGACAATCACCATGTGGTCGGTAACGACGGGCGGAGAGGTTGAATAGACCGAGCCGGGCGTGATGTTGGGCATGTTGGCCCACAGATTTATGGTGCCATCGTCGCCGCCGAAACCGGGGCAGATTTTACCGGTCTCAGCGCTGATCGAGATCAGCCGACCATCGGACGTCGGCGTAATGAGCCGTTTGACGCAGGATGGTTCGATCGAGGCTGTGGTCGTGGGATCCTTGCGGTCAACTTCGGGATTGGGGTCGCCGCGCTTAGCCTGGCCGGTCACCACGTTTTGTGGCACGCCTGCCGCTTGTGTGGTCACTTCGGCCACACTTGCCGCGAGGCGCTGTTCTTCGGTCGATGCCGCCTGTGGTGCGCCGGTTGCGGGGGCGGCCGCCGACGCGGCCGGCTGCTCTGCACCGCCGGCGGGTGGGCTCGTGACTGGCGAACCGTCGAAATAGGCGACACCACGGCAGGTGAGGTGTTGGGTTGTTTGCTTTACCGTCTGCTTGAGGTGCGGATCGAAGCGCCACTTCTCCTTGCCGGACACCGCATCAAGCGCAATCACCAAATTGTGCGGAGTGCAGACGTACACGGTGTTGTCGATCATCAGCGGCGTCACCTCATAGGTCGCCTCGCCCGGATCGGCAGGACCGCGTATGTCGCCGGTGTGGTAAGTCCAGGCAACTTTCAGATTACTGACGTTCTTCGGCGTGATCTGGCTGAGCGGCGAATAGCGGTCCCCGGCGGCGGTTCGGCCGTAGGCCTGCCATTCTCCATCTGGAACGACGCTTTTGATCTCCCGTGTGGCGGACATGCGCTCGTCGGCGAAGGTGCCGGCGAGATCGTGCGGCATCTGGAACATCGCGTAGACACCGGCAAGCACCGCGACTACGAGGGAGCCGGCCAGAAGCCCGCTGGGGCCGTTGTATCGGGCTGAGCCCATGTCAATTCTGTGAAGTGACTGCACCATCGGCGGCAGCAGCAGGAGGACGCCGAGCATGATGAGCAGGCTGCCGCGCGCGGAAAGCGCCCACCAGTCGAAGCCAACTTCCCATATCGACCAGCCGAGCGTCACCAGCAGCGTTATGCCGTATAGCGCCAGCCCGGCGGGGTTGCGCCTAAAAGTTAGCGCTGCTGAAATCACAAGGGCAGCGCCGAGCACAATGTAGAACCACGATCCGCCGAGCAGTGCGAGCCAGCCGCCGCCCGCTAGCAGCGCGGCCCCGATAACAAAGATTACGAGTGAGAGGATTATCCGATACATGAAGTTCACCGCACCTGCTGGCCGCATGCATGGTTCCTCGGGCTACGATTAAGGGAGCGTCCCCAAACGACCGCCTTTATGTACAAGGAGCACGCGGGTTTCTTCTAACTCCATCGCAACTGACACCCACCTGGTAACGTTCCCGACACAGACAACAACAATTCGTGATGTGAGAGGATCGGCCGTTTCGGTTCCCGCCGACATGAGCGCGGGCAGTGGTTTGCCCGTTCGCGTCAACGGTTCAGGGGCAGTAAGGCGATCCAGTGGTCCGAGAACAAGCAGGGGTATCGAACACTATCGAGACGATAAGCCTGTCCTTCGGCGCCACTTCGGACTCGTCGACGAAGCGCTCGATATGCTTGAAGCCGAGCTTCGCCAATATCCGCAACGACGCGAAATTGCGCGCCGCCGCCTCAGCCGTCACCTTTTCGAGCGCCAGAGTTTCAAAGCGTAGCGGAGGACTTAGCGCATCGCCTCAATGCCCAGGTCCTACCCCCAAAACACACGCGCCTGCACAAATCCCAATGCAGCGACCTTGACGTCGGTTGCCGAGCCGCGCGAGCGTTATGCGATCGACGGAGACATCGGATCGCACTGTTGGGCAGCGACGCGATGCCATCCCGCTAGAGCGTCGGACGCTCAGGTTGAATCGCAATGGATTCCGCTAATGTTGGGTTGTGATTCACTTCCCTATGGAGGTTCGAGCAAAGCAGGCGCTTGGGTGACATCGCCTCGCTGGCCGGGCGTCAGGATTAGGCGCAATGGGCGGCCTTGGCCGTCGACGGCCATGTGAATCCTGGTGGTCAATCCACCTCGGCAACGCCCCAAAGCCTGGTTTTGGTCCCCCCTTTCCGGTCGCCGCCTGCTGGTGGGCGCGCACCAACGTGCGGTCGAGCATCACATAATCATTGTCGGGATCATCGATCAGATCAGCAAAAACACACTCCCAAACGCCAGCCTTTGACCAACGTCTGAAACGCTGATGCAGCGTCTTCCACTTACCGTAGCGTTCGGGAATGTCATGCCAATGTGCTCCGAGCGCAGGACCCACAGAACGCCATTCACGAATAGCCGATTGTCCTCGCCACTGCGGCCGGGATCGCCTGCTTTTCCCGGTAGCAGGCCTTCAATACGTCGCCATTGTGCGGGGCTCAGTTCGCAACGAGACGTCATTCATCGTCCTCCAGATCGAATCTGGAAGCCTATGAATCATGCTTCATCCCAGTTTTGAATCCTGAATGTCGATTGGACCTAGTCTATCTCAGCGATTGGTCGAGCACATCGATCAGCCGGTCGACTTCCGCGACAGTGTTGTAGTGAACCATGGATACGCGAATGACGCCATTTGGCGACAGCCCAAGCGCTTCGGCCAGGCGGCGCGAATGGAAATCGCCGTGACGCACGCCGATCCTGGCCTGGTCGGTTCGCGGGATGATATCCTGGGGCGCCTGGCCGTCGACCGTGAAGCTGATCGTCGGCACCCGAAGTGTCGCCTGCGAGCTCCGATCGCCAACGATCCGGACGCCATTGCGCACGCGCAGCCATGACAGCAGGCGTTCGCCGATCTCGGCCTCGTGCGCCGCGATATGGTCGAATCCGCTCTCGATCGCCTGGCGTCCCTGGCCTGCGCCCAGCGTCTCCAGATAGTCGACGATACCGGCTGCGCCCCAGACCAGTTCATAGCAGGGATTTCCGGGCTCGAGCTTGCCCGGCACTTTGTCCTTGCCGTAGAAATAGTGGTAGAGGCCGTCGAGTTCGAGCAGCAGTTCATGGCGCCCATACATGACCGCGTAATGCGGCCCGTAGGTCTTGTAGAAAGAGAATACGTAGTAGTCGACGTCAAGTTCCTGGACGTCGAGCGCGCGATGCGGGGCGTAGGCGACACCGTCGACGCAGATGCGAGCGCCGCGCGCATGAACGAAATCGGCGATTTGTCGGATCGGATTGATGGAGCCAAGCAAATTGGAGGCATGGGTCACGCAGACCAGCCGCGTGCGATCGCTCATCAGCGCCTCGAGCGTATCGAGGCTTGGCACCAACGTTTCGGGATCGATCTCCCATACCTTGAAGACGATGCCGCGCTCCTTGAGGATCAGCCAGGGACCAATGTTCGACTCATGATCAAAATTGGTCAGGATAATCTCGTCGCCCGCCGTCAGCTGGCTTGCCATGGCGGTTGCCAGAAAACGCACTAGCACGGTTGTCGAAGGTCCGAAGAAAACCTCTTCCGGCCGCGCCGCGCCAACGAATGTGGCGATGCGGGCGCGTGCCTGTGCCAGCATTTCGCTGGCATTGACTGACGGCCCGTAGGAAGCGCCGGTCTGGACGCTTGTGGTGAGCAGATAGTCGGCGACGCGCTCGGCCACCGGGCGCAGAACCTGCGAACCGCCGGCATTGTCGAAAAATGCCCAGCCGGTGTCCAGCGCCGGAAACTGGGAACGAACAAAATCGATATCGAGCGACATGGATGGCCTCGTGGGGGAAAGTCTTCAACGTTCAGATTTGGCGAGACGCTTCTCCAGCATGCCGACAAGCCGGACCAGGGGAAGCAGGATGATGAGGTAGATGGCGGCCGCTACGATCAGCGGCGTCGGATTGGCGGCAAGGGCCTGCGCCTGGTTTGCCTGTTTGAGCAGGTCCGGCATTGCCACCACGGAAGCCAATGCAGTGTCCTTCATGACGTTGATGGCGTTCGAGGTCAGCGGCGGCACGACGATCTTGATCGCCTGCGGCAGGATCACCTTGAGCATGGTCGAATAGAAGTGGAGCCCAAGCGCCCGTGCCGCTTCGAATTGACCTTTCGGAATAGCGACGATGCCGGCGCGGATGATTTCGGCAGAATACGCGGCCGATATCATCGAGATCGAGGTAGAGGCGGCCGTGAACGAACTGAACCGGATACCGGCAAAGGGCAACGCGTAATATACGACGAACAGAAGCACCAGAACCGGTATCGACCGGAACACGTCGATATAGGCGACGGTCACAAAACGCACCGGCGCCGGCGCATAAAGCCGCAGCATCGCCAGGCCAATGCCGACGAAGAACCCGACAAGGATGCAGACAATGCCAAGTGTCAGCGTGGTGGCAAGGCCACTCAGGATGAGCGGCAACGTCTCCACGAAGACGCGGTAGTTCAAAAACGTATCGAAAATGGACATGTCCCAGCCTCTGCGTCACGGGAGAAGGAGGCCGCAACACGGTCTCCTTCCACATGATGACCGGGATCAGAGCTTTGGCATATCCAGCACAGTCGACGTGGCAAGCCCTTCATCAGGCTTGGTGCCGAACCAGGTTTCGTGGATCTTTGCCAGCGTGCCGTCTTTCTTTAGAGCTGTGATGACGTCGTTGACCTTGGCAGCAAGCGGGGCATCCTTGGCGAACATCACGGAGTATTGCTCCGTGGTCTTGATGCGTTCGACGACCTTGAACTGCGGCTTGTCCTTCGAATAATAGAGCAATGCCGGAATGTCCGAGATGTAGCCGTCGATGCGGCCCGCCTGTAGATCCAGCATTGCCGGCTGCAAGCCCTCATATTTGTTGATGGTGGCGATTTTCGTCTCGGCCTGATGCGCGGTGGTCCAGATATCACCGGTCGAACCTGTATCGACGCCGACGGTCTTGCCAGCCATGCCAGCGAGACCGGTGATGCCGCTTTCGCTCTTGACGGTCAGCGACTGGTCGCTGTCGTAATACGGCTGGGCGAAGCTGACCGATTCAAGGCGTTTCTTGGTGATCGTGATCGATGAGACCGCGGCGTCGATCTGACCGGACTGAACAGCGGCGAACAGACCGGCGAACGGGATGTTCGTGAACTTGACGTCCATGCCGAGCCGCTTGCCGACCTCTGTCATCAGGTCGATTTCAAAGCCCACTATCTTGCCGCTGGCGTCCTGGAACTCCCAGGGAACATTGCCGATGTTGGCGCCGACATTGATCTCCGCGGCGTACGAAACGGCGGCAGTGAAAGACCCCAGGGCAAGTGCTCCCGAGATCAGAATTGCTTTCAACACTCTCATTGAATTCCCCATTTTTTGATGACTTTTTTGATTGATGTGGTTAGACCGGTCTGACCAGTCCGACCTACCAATCATGTACCCCTTAAAAATGCAAGGCATTCCGTCCGCCAGCCGCATCGGCTACCTCTGAAGCGAGCAAAGGTGCAGCCGGATCGGCGCTGCCGTCCCAGAATGGAAGAAATTCGATGCTTTCGCGTGTTCCAGTACCCCACGCCGCCGCGAGGAAAATCCAGAGCATGATCCTCAGTGGAGAACTGAGGTCAGGTGAGAAGGTGCCGTCGCAGCGCGAGTTCGCGCTCAGTCTCGGCGTCAGCCGCGCCTCATTGCGCGAAGCGCTGCTGACACTCGAGACACTGGGCTTGCTGAAGACGGAACCGGGGCGAGGGACGTTCGTTTCGCAGGAAAGGCCTTCGGCCTCGCGTAACATGGCGCGGTGGCGCTATGCCGACAGCTATCCGGTTGCCGATGTTTTCGAGACGCGCATCATGCTGGAAGGGCGGATAGCCGGCCTGTCATCACAGACCCTCACAGAAGCCGAGTTTCAGGCTCTCGAGACTGAAACGGATACGATGGAGCGCAATTGGGAAAGTGGCGACCTGTTGGCTAATGTCGAGGCGGATCTTGAATTCCATGCAATCATCGCATCTGCCTGCCCAAACAGAATGATCGTCGATCTCTACCAGTCTGTCCGTGACAAGCTGACCGAGACACAAATCCAGCCAATTCCAATCACCGAGCCTGCTCGCATGCGGGCGTCGATCGCAGAGCACAGGCGCATCATACGGGCCCTGCGAAATCGCGATGCCGCAAAGGCAACGCGCGAGATGCAAAATCACATCAGCAACACAGCCCGTTGCGCCGGTATTTCGATCGTTTCGAGCGTTCTCAATTCGGACTGAAGACACAGACCGACGTGAACGAACCACTCCACCGCGCGTTTTGGCAGAGCGTTATGGCCTTCGACAGGATGGGAGGGGACATCGCGACTAAGGCGGAACTCCTTGTGAGTAATATCGGCCTTGCGCGCCCTGCCGCGTCTCCAGCAAGCGGCGTCCATTGCAGAGCTAGAACATGCCGCTGCGACCAGGCACACTGTCGATGAGATCGATACGCTTTCAGTCCTCGGATTGCGAAGCGCCTATATCGAAGGGCGTATCGTCGCCTGGCCGAGCAGCACATCCTGGTCACAGCAGCCGCCGGATTGATGAAACAGCACCGGACCGGGTTCGGCAACAATCTCAGCGGATCCGGGGTTTACTTGCTGACCTGGTCTAGCAGTTCGGCCATGCGCGTTTTCGCCTTACCTGGTAGCTTCAGACTCTGGATTGCAGGGAGGTTAACGGAACTGTCGCCTACCTCCACGAGCCCGACCATGCCTAGCCCGAAATGCGGTGTGCATTTGTATGCGTATAGACCCTCCTTGGTGAAGGTGGCCGTTACGTCCTGGCTTATTTTGCCTTTCCAGCCCTCCGCGCCTTCAGGAATGCCGTCCTTGATTGACTCTGAGTCATGGCCCTTATCGGTGGCGACGATCGTGACGGTGTCTCCCGGGCAACTTCAGAAAGGCCGGTTCGAACTGCATCACGTGCCCTTCCGAATCCTTGTTGACCATCTTCACCTGATGATCGGCCGCAAGTCCGGGCGCGGCGAACGCAATCGTGGATAGGGCAGTTAGTGCAAAACGGCTGATCATGAGCGAGATTTCCTTCCATTTCTTAAACGGCAAGTTGTGCCGCATGGCAAAAGTGGGTTTCGGACAAGGCGAAATTCTGTCTCGCCCAGTGGCAATGTGCTCCGGGTGCCCTAGGTAGCCCATAACCCATAACATTGAGAGTGAGGAGCACGTCATGACCGGTTCCAATCCATCCGGCACGCCAACGGACGATGCAGCGCCGCAACCTCACGCGGACACGCAGCTGATTTCCCGGCGAAGCCTGCTTGTTGCCACGGCCGGCCTGAGCGCTGCTTCGGTCACGTTGGCAGGGGCGAAGGAAGCCTTGGCACAGGAAACAACAAATACGGCCGCACATATGCATGGCATGGAAACGGCCACGAGCGACACGCCCGCCGGCTCGCTGAGCAATCGTCTCTACAACGTGAACAAGTTTAAGGGCGTGGTTGACATCGACGAGATCCTACCGACATCCCCGCCCCGATCACCCGTACCGGCCCGGACCACGTGCGCGTGGACCTCGAGACGGTCGAAATTGAGGCGCGCCTTGACGAGCGAACGACGTATCCGTTCTGGACGTTCAATGGCCGCGTGCCTGGACCGTTCCTCCGCGTGCGCGTTGGCGACACCGTTGAAGTCCACCTTAAAAACAATGAAAACAGCGTCATGATGCACAATGTGGACTTTCACGCGGCGACCGGCCCGGGCGGTGGCGCGGGCGCCACCAGCGCCAACCCCGGCGAGGAGAGGGCGGTCACCTTCAAGGCGCTCAGCCCCGGTCTCTATGTCTACCATTGCGCCGTACCCCCCGTCGCCATGCACATTTCGAGCGGAATGTACGGGCTGATCCTGGTCGAACCGGAAGGGGGCCTGCCGCCCGTCGACCGGGAGTTCTATGTGATGCAGGGAGAGATCTATAGCGAGGAGCCATTCGGGACGGCGGGACTTCTGACCGCTAGCTACGATAAACTCATCAGCGAAAGGCCAGAATATTTCGTCTTTAACGGACATGTCGGCGCCCTGACCGATCACTATCCCATGAAGGCGAAGGTCGGAGAAACGGTGCGCATCTTCTTCGGCGTGGGAGGACCAAACTTCACCTCCTCCTTCCACGTTATCGGCGAGATCTTCGACCGTGCCTACCAGCTCGGCTCGGTAACCAGCCCACCGATCGAGCATGTCCAGAGCATTTCCGTTCCGCCTGGTTCGGCGAATATCGTGGAATTCAAGCTGGAAGTGCCCGGCCGTTTCGTCCTGGTCGATCATGCGCTGTCGCGGGCCGAACGCGGTCTTGCCGGCTATCTCATCGTCGAGGGCGCCGAGAACAAGGACATCTTCGACGCTCCGCCGAACGAGAACGCATCGGGTCATTAGAACTGGGATGAAGACGAGAAAGGTCTGGAGATGAACTTCGTTTCAAAATCGGTCCGCAGGGCCTTTTTGCCCGCTTTCGTAGCGGTGCTTGTACTGGGGGTCGCACCCTCGGCCTTCGCTCATTCAGAACTCGTCAGTTCCGTCCCGGCAGCCAATGAAAGTGTTGATTTCCACTGAGAAGTGACCCGGCATTGGAGGATATTTCCATCGAGAATTGACCCATGTTTGAACCACCCCTTGCTGTCTCAGCGGGGGTTATGGAGTGATCGACATGGCGTTATTGAGCGTGATCCGACGCTGGCATTTTCGAGAGCAATTATCGATCCGTGAGATCAGCCGCAGGACCGGCCTGTCGCGGAATACCATTCGCAGATATCTGCGTTCTGATGGCGTCGAGCCGAAGTTCAAGGTGCCGGTCCGGCCGAGCAAGCTCGATGCCTTTGCCGACCGATTGTCTGCCTGGCTGAAGACAGAAGCCAACAGGGCGAAGCGTTCCAGTTCGATTGGTCCGAAGACTGGGCAATCATCGGCAATGAGCGCACGAAGCTGCAGGTGGCCCATACGAAGCTGAGCTACAGCCGTGCCTTCATTGTTCGGGCTTACCTGCTGCAGACGCACGAGATGCTGTTTGACGCGCACAATCACGCTTTCCGTGTGTTTGGCGGCATTCCCCGGCGCGGCATCTACGACAACATGAAGACGGCGGTCGACAGGGTCGGACGAGGCAAGGAGCGCGACGTCAATGTCCGCTTCATGGCAATGGCCAGCCACTATCTGTTCGAACCCGAGTTCTGCAATCCCGCATCGGGTTGGGAGAAAGGACAAGTCGAGAAGAATGTTCAGGACGCACGTCACCGGCTTTGGCAGCCCATTCCACGCTTTCCCTCGCTGGATGCCCTGAACGACTGGCTTGAGCAGCGTTGCAGGGTGTTGTGGCAGCAGACGCCACATGGGCGAATGAGGGGGACCATCAATGACGTCTGGACCGAAGAAGTCCGGTCTCTGATGCCGACATCACGATCCTTCGATGGGTTTGTCGAATACACCAAGCGGGTGTCTCCGACCTGCCTTATACATCTGGAGCGCAACCGCTACAGCGTGCCGGCGTCCTTTGCCAACCGGCCCGTGAGCCTGCGGGTCTATCCAGATCGTGTCGTGGTTGCCGCGGAAGGTTTGATCATCTGTGAGCATCGCCGCATCATCGATCGCTCACATGATCGGCCAGGACAGACGGTCTATGACTGGCGGCACTATCTGGCTGTTGTTCAGCGCAAACCAGGCGCCCTTCGCAACGGAGCACCTTTTGCCGAACTTCCCGATGCATTCAGATCTTTGCAGCAGCATTTGCTCAAGAAGCCCGGCGGCGATCGCGAGATGGTCGACATCCTGGCACTTGTCCTTCAGCACGACGAGCAGGCGGTGCTCTCCGCCGTGGAGATGGCATTGCAGGGCGGTGTTCCCACCAAGACCCATGTGCTGAATCTGCTTCATCGCCTGGTCGATGGCAAATCCCTCACACCCCCCACCATCGACGCTCCTCAGGCTTTGACGCTTACCAACGAGCCGAAGGCCAATGTCGAACGCTACGATGCTTTGAGAAAGGCCTTGGAGGTGCGCCATGCGTCATAATCCTGCCAGTGGCGCAATCGTCATCATGCTCAGGAGCCTGAAGATGCACGGTATGGCGCAAGCTGTAGGCGAACTCACCGAACAGGGAGCCCCGGCGTTTGAAGCCGCCATTCCCATCCTGTCGCAACTGCTGAAGGCCGAGACGGCAGAACGCGAGGTCAGGTCGACAGCCTATCAGCTCAAGATAGCTCGCTTTCCAGCCTATCGTGATCTCAACGGCTTTGACTTCGCCAGCAGCGAGGTAAACGAGGCACTGGTGCGGCAACTTCATCGTTGCGAGTTCGTCGACGAAGCCAACAACATCGTGCTCGTCGGCGGCCCTGGAACAGGCAAAACCCATATTGCGACCGCTCTCGGCGTGCAGGCCATCGAGCATCATCACAAACGGGTTCGCTTCTTCTCGACTGTCGAGTTGGTCAATGCGCTGGAACAGGAGAAGGCACAGGGAAGGTCCGGCCAGATCGCCAATCGCCTCGTGCATTCTGATCTCGTCGTCCTGGACGAACTTGGCTATCTGCCGTTCAGTGCATCAGGTGGAGCATTGCTCTTCCATCTGCTGAGCAAGCTATACGAACGCACAAGCGTCATTATCACCACCAACCTCAGCTTCAGCGAATGGGCCAGCGTCTTCGGCGATGCCAAGATGACAACCGCGCTACTCGACCGGCTGACCCATCATTGCCACATCCTGGAAACCGGAAACGATAGCTTCCGATTCAAAAACAGCTCCGCACACGAGCCCAAAAAAGCGAAGGAGAAAGCCAGAACCTTGACCGTAAACCCCGAACCGAAACATACATGACAGGCGGGTCACTTCTCGGTGGAAATGCCGGGTCACTTCTCAGTGGAAATCAACACCGGATGGACCTGCATTATGGCGGCGACGACTTCAGTACGCGGAACCGGCTGGACCGAACGCTGTCGCGGGACCGCGCCAAGGACATGGCGTCGGACTACGAGCAGGTCGACCCGGCGCAACACTATGCCGCGCGGCGCGGCATCACATTCCGCGAGCGTGTGGTCGAGATCGTGCGCCGGATCGTTCCGGAGAAGCTGCGCGACAGGATCGGCGGACTGTTGGACGGGTTGCGCTCGCCCGGAGACGGCGAACCCATGCAGAAACGTGGACCTGGGCCGGGAATGGAAGATGTTGGGGTGCGGATCGGAGATGCAGGCCGGACGCCGGAAAGAGATCCTTCTGCCAGGGGAGCGCAGCGCGACAGAAATGTGCCGGGGAACCCCGAAGCAGAAATGCGCCGAGCACGCACCCAGTCGCTTGTGCGTCACGCGCGCGCTATCGACGCGATCCTCAGTACTGGAAATGCGGACGGGCAGGGCAGTCCCGACCAGATGCGCGAGTTGAGGGATGCCCGTAGCGCTTTCGAGAAGGTGCGGCCGTATGGCTGGCGCGATGCCGAAGCGGCTTATGTGAAAAATCCCGAACTTGTCCGCGAGGCGGGTGCCGGCCGCGTCAGGCGCATCGTGCTTGCTCTCCAGCTTGAAACCGAAATACGCACCGGGATGGACATCGATCCGAGCCGCCGCGCCGACCGTTTTGTTGAACGCTGGCAAAAGCTCGACCGCACGGGCCAGCGCCAATACCAGGCTGGCGATATGTCCGGCTACAAGTCGACCCGCTTGGCCATGTCCGATATGGCCAAGAGCCTCGAACGCGATCCGCAGCTTGAATCCCTACTGACAAAGCGCAAACGCGAGCTTGGCATCCAAGTCGAATCCGGCCGGCGCCTGGGTGCGGAACTGGCATTCAGCCATGGCATTGGTAAGGGGCGAGGCCTTGGGCTCTGACACCCCTCCGATTTGCCGCCGTTTCCACTCCGCATGCGGCTGAGGCGACAAACCTTGTTGCGCGTGGGACCGGTTCGTCCTGTCTGTCACAGGAGAAATCAGCAACAACCAGCGAGTTGCAGGCCGTCATGTCCGAGCCGGATCGCATCATACGCCTCAAGACCGTCCTTGCCCGAACCGGCCTGTCCCGCTCGACCATGTATCGAAAAATCGCCGAAGGCACGTTCCCCGCTCAGATTAAGATAAGCATCAACGGGGCGGGCTGGCGGGAATCCGATGTCCATCGATGGATAGCTGATCCCATTGCATGGCGAAAGAGCGTCAGTTCTGATTGCGAGACAGACGAACGCCAGGGCCGCCGCCATTCTCTGGAATGAATTCAATGCCGGCGCTTTCGAACGTGCTTCGTATCAGATCCACAGTCGATTGCTTCAACGCCTCGCCTCTTTCGAAGCGAACAATCGTCTGGGTCGATATTCCGGCTTCTTTTGAGAGGTCTAAAACGCCCCATCCTAATGCAGCCCGAGCCATGCGGCACTGCACGGGATTCATAAAATCACCATAATATAGTGATTTTGGTTGCTCGACTGCTGCACTTTGTGTAGTCTCGATTTCACTTGGCGGCCGGATGGGTGATGCAACACCAATCCGGCCTGGCCACGCCAAAGCTGTTGAGGAGCTCGGATCATGGCTGATTCCGACAATAGCACGACTTTGCCTTCCGTCACGCACGGACGAGGGCAACGGTCGAAGGCGCACGGGGTAGATCGTCTCGAGGAAGCGGACCCGGCTCTTGCGCTGCTCCAAGGCTGGTTGCGAGCACAGCATGTCTCGCAGGTCCTTTGCCGACTTCAACAGCGTCTGGAGAGGCGCGTTCTCGACGCTGCGGTCCCGGATGCGATGGATAAGAAGGTCGGCTATTCGATCGCCTGCCAAGCGGAGGTCGAGGCCACAACCGCGGCTTTGAAGTTTCAGGACAAGCTACCTCAAATACGGGCGCTGTCGCTTCTTGGCATCGTCGCCAAGCTCGAAATCATTGTTGGCGCGGATCGAGACATCGACGATCCGACAGATTTCCCCTGGCCGCATCTCGCATCTGTCCTTAATGACCTGAAGGAAATCGCCGGGAGCCTGCCGCTCGAACGACCTGAGCGAACCGTCGTCCAGGCGGACTGTAGGCTTTATCAGCAAATAGCGTCCGATCTGGTCGATCTGGAAAAGCAAGCCTCTAATCTGGGTTTGGGGGAGGCGCCTGTCGTTGGCATCAGCTCAGCATAGAAGTTGTTCGGTCCACTGTGTTTGTCTAACCGACGCGACTTAGAGCTAACCCGCGTTTTTCGTTACGACAGGTTTGACCGGAGTAGCGGGGCAGGGTGAAGTATGTCCGAATACACGCCTTGCTACCCTTTCTGAGAGCGCCCATTGTGGCGAATTACCTTGTCTCGCGCATCCTCGAGCATGATCCTGCTTCGATTCGAACAACTGCTTGACGATGTTTCTTGGGGTCGCGGTCGCCTTGCCAATGTTCTGTGCCGTGCGCCCGGCGCATCGTCCCCCGACTCGTGCATGGACATTTAGATCTGGTAAAGGACAGAGAACTTCTTCGTCCACCTTTACCGCCGATGCCGGCGCAGATGCGGAGTCTCCAGCAGCCTTCTCGCACTCCTAGCCATCTGCGGCTACGTTGCGGTTGGGGAAGAGGATCCGTAGTGAAGGCTCAATACCTTTTGGAGATCGAAGCCCGCGGCGAACTCGACCTCGCAGAGCGTATGCAGGTCATTCTTCGGTCGACGATGTAGAATGGATGGAGCGACCCAGGATCGATGGCTCCGAACGGCCGCGCGAAGGCCGGTGTCGGCTCGCCAGGCGAACGGTCAACAACTGACGCTGAAAATGTGCTACGTATTGTGATACCTATTGTGATACAAATAGAGAGCTGCGGCTGAATAAAATGAATAAGAACAATGTGTTGTGCGGGGCGTCGATCCCAGCCAACGGTACCATCGGCCTTTCCAGTAAGTAATTAATTTTACTGCAGAATTTCGTGCGCGTACTCGGCCGCCCTTCGCCCAGGCAGGTTCCTTGATCACCAGCGCTGGTGCACATAGGGCTTGATGTCGTGGTCGTAGATGTCCCGGATCTTGCTCATGAGATCATCGGACAGTGGGGGAAGGTCTGCGGCTTCGGCATTGGAGCGGGACTGCGCCGGATTGCGGGCGCCTGGAATGACCACCGTGACCGCGTCGAACATCAGGATCCAGCGTAGGGCGAATTTTGCCATCGTCGTGTCGCCAGAGACGAGCGGCCGGATGCGCTCAACCGCAGCCAGCCCGACCTCATAGGGCACGCCCGAAAAAGTCTCGCCGACATCGAAGGCTTCGCCATTGCGGTTGAATTTGCGGTGGTCGCTGTCCTCGAATTTGCTGTCGGCCTTGAACTTGCCCGACAGCAAGCCGCTGGCCAGTGGCACGCGGGCGATGATGGCCACGTCGTTCTTCTTGGCCAGGTCGAAGAACAGCTCGGCAGGGCGCTGGCGGAAGGCGTTGAAGATGATCTGCACGCTGACGACGCCGGGATATTGCATTGCCTTCAGCGCCTCTTCGACACGCTCGACGCTGACACCGTAATTGCGGATCTTGCCTTGCTCTGTGAGCCGGTCGAGGCGCTCGAAAACCTCGGGGTGGTAATAAAGGTCGGTCGGCGGGCAATGCAGTTGCACCAGATCGAGTGTGTCGGTCTCGAGGTATTTCAGGCTGCGGTCGATCCAGCCGGTCAGGTTTTCCAGGCTGTAGCCTTCGACGGCCTGCGCCGGCAGCCGCCGTCCGGCCTTGGTGGCGATGAACGGCCGCTCGCCGCCGCGCTCCTTCATCACCCTGGCGATCAGCTTCTCCGAGCGGCCGTCGCCGTAGACATCGGCGGTGTCGAGAAAGGTGACGCCGGCATCGAGTGCCGCATGCAGGGCGGCGACCGCGTCATCGTCATTGACCTCGCCCCAGGCGGCGCCGATCGCCCAGGCGCCGAAGCCGATTTCGCTGACTGATCTGCCGGTGCGGCCGAATTTCCGTGATTGCATCTTGCTGTTCCTGACTGCGGCTTGCCGGCAATTCCGGCTCTGCGATTGTGATTTTCGGGAAGCCTCTTATCGCATGGCAATGCGATTGACATCCCCGTCTACAAGATTTACCAGATTACAGGGTTGTATGACAACCCGGTAAGACTGCAATCATTTGGAGTCGGGAGGATCTCAAATTGAAAACCGTTCTTAAACTGGGCGCGGCCCTGTGCCTTGGCGCGCTTGCTCATCCTGCGTGGGCTGAAGACAACATCGTCAAGATCGGCGTCGTCGCGGCGGAGTCGGGCTCGTTCGTTTCCGCCGGCCATACCTTGCCGGCGGGCGTCGGCCTGGCTGTCAAGCAGATCAACGATGCCGGCGGCTTCAAGGTCGGCGGCAAGACCTACAAGCTCGAAATGGTCAAGCGTGACGACCGCACCGATATTGCCACCGCGATCGCCGCGACCCAGGAACTGGTGCGCGACGTCAAGGTGCAGGCGATCTTCGGCTCGGAAACGCATGACTTCACGCTGGCCATGGCCAAGATCACCCAGCCGGCCAAGATCATCCATTTCGCCGGCAATTCGACGCTGGCGAAAATCCTCAACCCCGACAGCGTCAAGCCGGGCGGCGAGGACCACTATCTCTTCCAGTCCGAACCACAGGAATTCCAGCGCTCCGGATCGACAGCGCGTGGCGTGCTCTCCCTGCTCGAGCCGCTGCTCGGCTTCAAGCCGAAGAAATCGGTGATGATCGTCGGCAACGATGCCACCGGCCAGTTCCTGTCGTCCTACTACTACAAGGCGCTGAAGGCCGAGGGGCAGGACGTGCCGGATATCATCTTCTATCCGCCTGACACCACCGATTTCTCGCCCTTCCTGACCCGCGCCAAGAGCCTCAATCCTGACATCATCCACTTCTGGTACAATGGCGATTCAACGCTGACGGCGCTGCCGCAGGCGCTCGAACTCGGTGCCGCGAAAAGCTACTTCCTGTTCGGCGTCGACCCCGGCATCTGGAAGGAAAAGCAGCTTTCGGCCGATGTGCCGGTGGCGATGAGCTGCGTCCCGGTGTGCTGGGGCGAGTCCTCCAACCCGAAGGCCAAGGCCTATTTCGACGCCTATTTCGCGGCCGGCGCGCCGCATGGCGTGACCTCGTCGGTGTCGCTGCTCTACCACGACTATGTGCACTTCCTCGTCGAAGCCTGGCAGAAGGCCGACAGCTTCGATCCGGACAAGACGGTCGAGGCGCTGCTCAGCCTCCACCATCAGGGCGTGGTTTCGGATGATCTGACCTTCAACCCGACGCATCAGGTCACCCATGCCACCGAGGTCTGCGCCGCGGCACCCGGCGGCGCCATCTCCTGCGCCATGCAGCAGCCGCCGGCTGAAGCGCCGAAGAGCTGAAGCTTCATCATCCCCGAGTTGGCGGCATCCACCGCCAACTCCCTTTCTTGCAAGACAGGCAGGTCTCGATCGCCGTGGATATCTTCATCCAGCAAATCCTCAACGGCCTTTCCATCGCCAGCGTCATCACGCTCATCGCCATTGGCGTGACGCTGATCTTCGGCCTGACCGGCATCATCAATTTCGCCCATGGCGAATTCCTGATGATCGGCGGCATCGTCACCTGGCTCGCCGTCGGCGCCGGCCTCGGTTTTCCCTTGGCGGTGGTGCTGGCGATCCTGGCCGTCGGGCTGATGGGCTACATCCTCGAACGCGGCCTGTTCCGCTTCACGCTGGAGCGGCCTACCAACGGCTTCATCGTCTCGCTCGGCCTCATCGTCGTGCTGCAGCATGTCGTCGTCTTGTTTTGGAACCCCAACCAGAAAAGCATTCCGCGCCCGCTGACCGCGGTCTGGGAGGTCGGCGGCGTGCGCATCGCTTCCGTCCGCGTCATGGTCATCGGGATCACCATTGCGGTCGTGGCGCTGAGCTTCCGCATGGTCACCGCCAGCCGTTATGGCCGCGCCTTGCGCGCCAGCGTCGAGGATCGCGATACCGCTGCCCTGATGGGCATTCCGGTGCGCCGTTACATCACCGGCGTTTTCGTGCTGGGCAGTGCGCTGGCCGGGCTTGGCGGGGCATTGCTGATCGCGCTGTTTCCGATCACGCCCTTCACCGGCGGCACCATGGTGATGAAGGGGTTTGCCGTCGCCCTGATCGGCGGGCTCGGCAACATCTACGGCGCCGTCGCCGCCGGCCTCATCCTCGGCATCGTCGAAGGCTTCAGCGCCGGCTACGGCTTCTCGCAATGGACCGACGCCTATTCCTTCGCCCTGATGATCCTGGTGCTGATCGTGCGCCCGCACGGCCTGTTCGGCGGCACCAGCGGACCCCGGATGGCGTCATGAACGACGGCCCTCGAGCAGGCTCCGCCCTGAAGCCGTTGCGGTCCCTTTTGCCGGTGCTGGTCATCCTCGCGCTGATCGCAATGGTGCCGCTGTTTTCGCCGAGCAACCGCTTCCTGTCGCTGGCGATCTCGGCCGGCATCAACGTCATCGCCCTTTACGGCCTGTCGGTATTGTTCGGCCAGACCGGTATTCTGTCGATGGGCCATGCTGCGCTGGTCGGCGTCGGCGCCTACGCGGCGGCGATCCTGGCGCGCGACTTTGGCGTCGGCTTCTGGCTGGCACTGCCGGTGGCGGCCCTGGCAAGTGCTGTCTTCGCCATGATCGTCGGCATTCCCTCGCTGCGCGTCGGCGGCCATCACTTCGTCATCATGACCTTCGCTTTCGGCCAGTTGCTGGCCATCGTCCTCACCAATGGCGGCGACTATACCGGTGCTGCCACAGGGCTCGACATCGCCGGTCCGGTTACCCTGTTCGGCGCCGATATGACCGACCTGACGCGCTACTATCTGATGGTGGTGGCCTTCGTCACGGCAGCGGCGGTGGCGAGCTGGGCGATCATCCACTCCTCCTATGGCCGCACGCTGCGCGCCATCCGCGAAAACGAAAAGCTCGCCGCCTCGCTCGGCATCAATGTCGGCCGCCACAAGATCGGCGCCTTCGTCGTCAGCGGCATCTTTGCCGGCATCTCGGGCGTGCTGCTGGCCTATTTCCTCGGCCACATCTCGCCCTCGCAATTTTCGTCCTTCCCCAGCATCTATCTGGCGCTGATGGTCATGATCGGCGGCGCAAGGCTGATCGAGGGACCGCTGGCCGGCGGCATCCTCGTCGCCTTCCTGCCGGAAGTGCTCAACCTCGACCCGGTCCAGTCGCGCATCGTCTATGGCGTCTGCCTGATTGCGGTGATCATGCTTTTGCCCGACGGGCTGATCGGCGGCATCGTCCGAGCGCTCCGCGCGGCATTTTCGGGCAAGCCGAAACCGGAAACGGAAGAGCGCGGTGCGGCGGAGGCGCGGCGATGAGCCCGATCCTGGCGATCAGCGGCCTCAGCAAACAGTTTGGCGGCGTCACCGCACTGGCAGGCGTCGACCTCGCCATCGAGGAAGGCGAGATCCTCGGCGTCGTGGGCCCGAACGGATCGGGCAAGACGACATTGTTCAATGTCGTCACCGGCGTCCACAAGCCGAGCGGCGGCAGCGTGGCGTTTCGCGGCCAAGACGTCACCGGTCTGCCGCCGCATGCCATATCGCGAGCCGGCATTGGCTACACCTTTCAGCAGGCCATGGCCTTCGCCGGTCTCGGCGTGCTGGAGAATGTCCAGATCGCCGGCGAGCATGTGCGGGCAGGGGGCACTGCCAATCCCTGGCCGACACCGCAGGCGCTGCTCGATTTCGTCGGCCTGAGTGCGCTCAGCGGCGAAAAAGCCGGCGTGCTGCCGTTTGGCAGCCTGCGCCTGCTCGGCCTCGCGCTGGCGCTGGCCACGCGGCCGTCGCTGCTGCTGCTCGACGAGCCCGCCGCCGGGCTCAACGACCGCGAGACCACCGCTCTGGTCGGGCTTGTCCGCCAGCTGCCCGGCCACGGCATCACGGTCTGCGTCATCGACCACGACATGAAACTGATGCAGATGCTGTGCCGGCGCCTTGCCGTGCTCGATTTCGGCTCCAAGATCGCCGACGGGCCGACCGAAGCCGTACTCGCCGATCCCAAGGTTCTTGAAGTCTATCTCGGAGGCGACCTGTGAGCCTGCTCGCCGTCTCCGATCTCGTCACCGGCTACGGGCCGACCATCGTCAACCGCGGCGTCTCGCTGACATTGGCCGAAGGCGAGATCGTCACCATTCTCGGGCCGAACGGCGCCGGCAAGTCGACGCTGCTCAAGGCCATCGCCGGGCTGATCAAACCCCGCGCGGGCAGCATCGCTTTCGATGGCGCCAAGATGACCGGACTGGCCGCCGATGTCATGGCCAGGCGCGGCGTCGTTCTGGTGCCGGAAGGCCGCAAGATCTTCGTCGACATGACGGTCGAGGAGAATTTGCGGCTTGGCGCCTATGCCCGCCGTGACGAGGCCGCCGTGGAAGTCGATTTCGAGACCATGCTTGCCTTCTTTCCGATCCTTGCCACCAAGCGGCGCGACAGAGGCGGCTCGCTGAGCGGCGGCCAGCAGCAGATGCTGGCTATTGCGCGCGGGCTGATGACGCGGCCGCGCGTGCTGCTGCTCGACGAGCCGTCACTTGGCCTGTCGCCGCTGCTGGTCAAGGAGATCAAGGCGATCATCCTTGATATCGGCGCGCGCTTCGGCGCCTCGGTGCTGCTGGTCGAGCAGAATGCCGGCCTTGCACTCGCCGTCGCCTCGCGCGGCTATCTCATGCAGAATGGCCGCATCGTCGTCTCCGGGCCGATTGCCGAATTGCGCGACATGTCGCTGATGCGGGACCTCTATCTCGGCGGCGTGGCGGGAGCAGCCGCATGAGCAATCCCTCAGTCGTGGCTCGCCTTGTCGCGCAGTTCCTCGAAACGGGCATAGCTCTTGGTCAGATGGCTGCGCATGGCGCGTCGCGCCGCGTTGACATCCCTGGCTTCGATCGCGGCGAGAATGGCGCGATGCTCGCGTTGCATCCGCGCCAGGTATTTTTCCCGCTCGGGAACGGTCATCCGGTCGAGCCGCGTCCACTGGCGCGGGATCATGGCGCTGCCGAACGTGTCGAACAGCCGGGTGAAATTGGGGTTCTGCGTCGCGGCGAGGATGGCGCGGTGAAAGCCAAAATCCTCTTCCGAGCCCGATCCGCCGGCACGCACCGCCGCTTCCAGCGCGTCAAGCCGCGAACTCATCTGCTCAAGCGCGCTGTCGCTTCGCCGTTCAGCGGCAAGGCCAGTCGCTTCGACCTCGATGCCCATGCGCAGTTCCAGCACACGCAGCACCTCGTCGATCGATTCAAGATCATCCGGCAGAATGGAAAAGGTCCTCGGCAAGGGATCCTTGGCGACGAAGGCGCCGAGGCCCTGACGCGTGGTGATCAGGCCCCGGGCGCGCAGTGCTGCCAGCGCTTCGCGCACCACGGTGCGGCTGACACCGGTGGCGGCGACGATCTCCTGCTCTGTCGGCAGCCTCTGGCCTGGCGCCAGGTCGCCGGACTCGATCTGCGCGATCAGCGTGTTGACCAGCCCGGTCCGCAGATTGGGCGCTTGCGGTATGGCGTCGAAAAGCATGGGCTCCGCCATCGGGGCACTCCGGTCCGAATCTTCGGCAAAGGTCGGTTCTTCTTCAAAGGCCGAATCTCATTCAAAGAATTGCATCGACAGGTGCTCGCCGCAAGGTGACGAAATGCGGCCCGCCGGCGGCGCGGGCCAAGGTTGGAGGACGGCATGAAAGAACGCATAGGCTTCATTGGTTTAGGCAGCATGGGCGCCGGCATGGCCGACAACCTGCTGCGCAAGGGTTGGCCGCTGACGGTTTGCGTGCATCGCAGCCGCACTGCCGCCGACCGGTTGATAGAAGCCGGCGCCACTGAAGCGACAAGCCCTCGCCAGCTCGTCGCTGCCTGCGACATTGTCATTCTCTGCGTCACCGGCTCGCGCGAGGTCGAAATGCTGGTCAAGGGGCCCGATGGCCTCGCGGCGGCCGGCACGCCGTTGCTCATCATCGACTGCTCGACCTCCAATCCCTCGTCGACGACTGCTCTTGCCGCCGAACTCGCAGCACTTGGCGTGACGTTGATCGACGCGCCGCTGGCGCGCACGCCCAAGGAAGCGGCCGAAGGCAAGCTCGACGTCATGGTCGGCGGTCCGGCCGACGCCGTCACCCGCGCACGACCGGTGCTGGAAGCCTTCGCGGCACGCGTCGTCCATACCGGGCCGACCGGCAGCGGCCACACGATGAAGCTGCTCAACAATTTCGTCTCGATGGGCTATTCGGCGATCTATTCGGAAGCGCTGACGCTGGGCGCCAAGGCCGGTTTGACGCCGCAGGTCTTCAACAGCGTCATCTCGGGCAGCCGCATGGATTGCGGCTTCTACCAGGCCTTCTTCGATTTCGTCCTCAACCGCAACGAGAACGCGCAGCGTTTTGCCATCGCCAATGCGCTGAAGGACATGACCTATCTCGCCTCGTTCGCGCAAGCCGCCGGCATCGCCAATCCGATCGGTGCGGCGGTGCGCAACGGCTTTGCCACCGCGGTCACTACAGGTCATGGCGAGAAGTTCGTGCCGGCGCTGTCGGATATCATTGCCGGCCTGAATGGGGTTTCGCTGGTTGAGACGCCAGCGGCGTGATGGGGCAGGGCGGATTATCGCAGCCAATCACAAGCGATCACCCCAGCACAGGCGGAGTAGGATCGTAGCCGATTGACACTATCCCCGGATGCCGGTGGGCGATGGCGAGTATCTGGGTCTCAAGCTCGCAATTGTAGGCCATGAGCGCCTTCACGGTCTCAAGCCGGCTGTCGTAGCGCGCGATAAGCTTCATGGCTTCTGAATGCAACTCGGCTTTGGCTTCGGCGTCAAAATGCATCGTGCCCATTGCGGTTTTCTCCTAGCGCATCGCGCGGCGAGGTGCGGTGAGTGCATCAAGTCGCTCCTGAAGATGCCCATTGAGCACGATCATTTCCTTGAGCGCCTTCATCACATCGCCCTTGTGGACAGCGATGAAATCCTCGGCGTGGGCCTGGAGGGCAGCCTCCTGGCGACTGTTGAGTGTCACGATACGGTCCATGGCAATGACTCCAAACGCTGCAGGATCGCAGGGAACAAAAAGGGAACATAAATGTCAAGGGTGAATTGACTCGGAGAGGAACTCATTCCTATTTTCTAATATGCCGGAGCAGCCCAGAAAACCCCGCCGCCTTGTACAAACCCTGTGTAAGGCACATGAAGTCGGTCAGCTGATCCGCGTCCGGTGCGTCAACTGCAACATCACGCGGCATTATCTGCCCGGGGATCTTGCCAAGCTGGTCGGGGACATTCCGTTCTGGGACGTTGACCGGCACATGCGTTGCGAGCGGTGCAAACGTCGCGACCTTGATGTCGACATCTTGCTGCCAAGCGCATCGGAGGGCCTGAGGATACGCGTGAGGCGGCTTGTTGAAATCCGCATGGTGCGCAGGGTGATCTGGAGGGACGAATAGCTGGCGCTAGCGCTGCCTACGACGAATAATCACCAAGACCAACATCGCAACAAAGACGGCAATCGCAACGCCTGGTGCTACATGTGCGACAGTATCCTGACGAGAGCCATCTAGAACAGTGACCCTTGAGCCAGAGCCTGCTGCGGAAACTTGATCTGCGTGGCCGGCTTCTCGACAATCACAAGGGAATTGTCCGGTGCCGTGCGCTGTAGCCGCTTCGCCTCCGGCCAAGGCGCTGTCAACCAGGTCTCGGTCTCCTCTTGCGTCGTCAGGATAACCGGCATGGCCTTCTCATGGATCGGCTTGATGAGGGCATTGGGCGCTACCGTCATGAAGCCGTAAAGCTCGAAGTCGCCGGGGCCGTCCTTGACCTTGCGCACCCCCTGCCACGGTGTCCAGAGGCCGGCAAAGAAGAACAGCGGGCGGTCCTCATTGAGCGCAAACCAGTAGTTCCGCTGGATGCCGGTCTCAGGGTCCTTGTCGCCTTGTGTCGGACTGGGCTCCGCGAAGCTGGTCACCGGCACCACACAGCGGTTCTCGACGCCGACATATTGTTGCCAATGGCTGTACTGTGGATTGCGTATGTTGGTGGTACCGTAATCGGCCTTGCCCTTCATTCGCTCAACGGGTGTCGGCATGCCCCACAATAGGCTGGCAAGTTCCCGCTGACCGTCCAGCGCATTGCGCACCACCGGGCCGGGCTGGTTGGGATAGATGTCAATGGACGGCTCGAGGTTGCCCAGGATGTCCCGCAAAGTCCGGGTCCACTGGCGGATGGCTTCTTGCGACGTGGTGATGTTGTAGAGATTGCACATGGTCACACTCTGCCGTGAGTGTGCTCCGCCGACCAGTCGAAAAATTCGGACGAAATAACACCGAGGACGAAACCGCTACCTCGCAGCCTGCCCGCGCACAGCCTTCCTCAATCTCGAATGCCGCACCGGAGACGCTACCTCCTTCGCCGGCGCAGCAGGCTCCGCAGTCTCCCCATCATGCAATCCCACCCGCAGGGCCGCGCCCGCGAGATGGTCGCGCATCGCCGCTTGCGCGCCCTCGACATCGCCGGCACGGATGGCGGACAGGATGCGTTCATGCTCGCCCAGCGTGATGCGCGCCATGTCGTCGGATTTCTGCTGGTTGCCGGCGGCGAGTATGCTTTCGCGCACACGCTCGGAAACGAAGCCCAGGAACTGACCCATGTAGCCATTGCGCGTCGCCTCGGCGACGGCGCGGTGGAATTCGAGGTCGCTGCGCAGCCAGGCGACGCTGCCATAGGGTGCCGCGCGCATGCCGGCGAGCGCATCGCCCATCGCGGTAAGATCGGCTTCGGTACGGCGCGTTGCAGCAAATGCCGCCGCTTGCACCTCCAGGATACCGCGCAGTTCGAACAGGTTGCGGAACGAGTCGGCACGCTGCAGCGCCTCGTAGTCGATGGTCAGCACCGTCGGGTTGTTGCTCTCTACCACGAAGGCGCCACGCCCCTGCTGCGACCAGATGCGGCCTTCCGAGCGCAGCCGTGCGATCGCCTCGCGCACCACGTTGCGGCTGACCCCGAAAGTGGTCGCCAGCGCCTGCTCGGTGGGCAGCTGATCGCCGGGCTTGAGGCGCCCCTGTGCGATCTCGCGCGAGATGGAACTCGCAACCAGAGTGGAGAGATGCGGACCGCGATTGACCTTGTCGAGCTTCAGCGTCATCGCTCACCTATAGTCGACGGCGGATTTGGAAGCCAGAATGCGGCCGTTGCTCAGGATGTGGCGCGGATCGAACGCCTCCTTGATGCCTGCGGCAAGGTCGAGCGTCACCGGATCGATACGTTCGAGGAATGCCTTCTGCTTGACGCGACCGATGCCGTGCTCGGCGCTGATCGAGCCGCCATAGCGGTCGACGACGGCAAAGATCTGCGCCTCGGCCTCCTCGAACAAATGCTCGATCGCGTCCGCGCCCATGCCTTCCGGCGGTACGACGTTGAGATGGATGTTGCCGTCGCCGACATGGCCATAGGTGACGGCCAGCGCGTCGGGTCGCGCCTGCTCCAGCGCTGCTAGCGCGTCGGTGACGAAATCGGCGAGTTTCGAGATTGGCACCGAAACATCGGTGCGCAGATAGCGGCCGCCACGGCCCTGCCGCTCGACCATGATCTCGCGGTAGAGCCACAACCGCTCGGCCTGCGCCCGAGTCGATGCGACAATGCCGTCTTCGACGATATCGGCGACGCCGCCGAGAAACCCCAGAAGCATCGCGGATAGGTCGATCAGCCCGCCGGAGGAGACCTCGATCAACACATAGGCCGGGTAGGGCTTGTTGAGCGGGTCAAGAAAGTCCTTGCCCTCGCGCATCGTGATCTCGATGCCGCCGCGCAGGATCAGTTCGAAGGCGGTGAGCAGGTCGCTGCAGTCGCGTCGTGCCCGCGCATAAAGCGCCATCGCATCCTCGACGGAGCGCAGGCCGACCAGCGCGGTCTCGATCTGCGTCGGCTTCGGAAACAGCTTCAGCGCCGCGGCGGTGACAATGCCGAGCGTGCCTTCCGAGCCAATGAAGATCTGCTTGAGGTCGTAGCCACGATTGTCCTTGCGCAGCACCTTCAGCCCGTTCCAGATCCGGCCATCGGCCAGCACCACTTCGAGCCCGAGCACCAGGTCGCGCGTCATGCCGTAGCGCAGCACGTTGAAGCCGCCGGCATTGGTGGCGACATTGCCGCCGATGCGGCAGCTTCCCTGCGCGCCGAAGGTGATCGGCAGCAGGCAGTCGCTCTCCTCGGCGGCGCGCTTGGCGTCCTCGAGGATGCAGCCGGCCTCGACCACCATGGCGAAGTCGATCGGGCTGATCGAGCGGATACGGTTCATGCGCTCCAGCGAGATGACGATCTCGCCGCCATCCGCCGCCACCGCCGCACCGACAAGGCCGGTCAGGCCGCCTTGCGGCACGACCGGGATGCGCTCCGCATGGCAGTGCCGCATCAGCGCCGACATCTCCTCGACAGAAGCCGGCCGCGCCACGGCCAGCGGCCGGCCGAAATGGTCGCCGGACCAGTCGCGGCTGTAGCGCGCCAGGTCTTCACCCGCAGTCAGCAGCCCGCCACTCGGCAGCACGCCGGTAAGGGCTGCGATCAGCGATGCGGAAGTGGGCGGCACGGCATTCATGAATGGACTCTGGACCCCTGGGGAAAACGACTGGACAACCACTGTTCTTGTGGTGTTATCATACAACCCTGATTTAGAACATCAAGCGAGGCCAGTTTCCAGCCAGCCGTTTGATGTGGATGGTCAGACCCGCAAATCACCCAATTCGGAGGACTTACCCAATGAGCGACGCCCCGGGCTTTCGCTATATGCACACCATGATCAGGGTGCTCGACCTCGACAAGTCGATTGCCTTCTACACCGAGGTCCTCGGCATGACCTTGCTGCGCCGCGACGACTATCCCGGGGGCAAGTTCACCAACGCCTTTGTCGGCTATGGTCCGGAGGACAAGGAGGCCGTCGTCGAGCTGACGCTGAACTGGGGCAGGGAAGAGCCCTATGAGATCGGCACCGGCTTCGGCCATCTGGCACTCGGGGTCAACGACATCTACGCAGTCTGTGCGGAACTGGAAAAGCGTGGCGCCAAGATCCCGCGCAAGCCCGGACCGATGCAGCATGGCACCACCCACATCGCCTTCGTCGAAGACCCGGACGGCTACAAGATCGAGCTGATCGGCCTCGACACGATGTGACCCGAGCAAGCGGGGTCGCATCCGCCTTGTGATGCGACCCCGTCCTGTCCGCGCTGGCTTGGGAGGCGGTGCGGATCGAACTGTCACTTGATGACCGCGATCTTGCTGCGGTCGATGGTGATGGCGACGGCGGCGATGAGCACCGCGCCGAACACCATGTTTTCCAGGAAAATGTTGACGCCGACGAAGGTCATGCCGATGCGCACGATCGAGATGATCAGCGCGCCGACCGCCGTGCGGGCGACGCCGCCCAGCCCGCCGGTGATGGCGGTGCCGCCGACGATCACGGCGGCGATGGCCGGCAGCAGTAGCTGATTGGCAAGCACCGGTGAGCCGCTCGACAACCTTGCCGCCAGCACGACGCCGGCGACCGCAGCCAGCATGCCGGAGGCGGCAAAGGCGATGATCTTGGTGCGGTCGACATTGATGCCCGCCGCCCAGGCGGCTGGCTCGCCGGCGCCGACGGCAATCGCCTGACGGCCGAAGCGCGTGTAGCGCAGCGCCAGAAAGGCGGCGATGCCGATGACCGCCGAGATCAGCACCACCACCGGCACACCTGCAACCGTGGCATTGATCCACGCAGTGTTTTCACGGCCCGCTTCCTCGATGGTGATGGCGCGGCCGTTGGAGACCCAGAGTGCGAGGCCGGTGACGACCCCGCCGGTGGCGAGCGTCGCCACGAAGGACGGGACACGCAGCTTGACATGGACGATGCCGCTCAACGCTCCGAAGGCGAGGCCGGACAGGATCGCCAGGGGAAAGGCGGCAAGCCCGAGCGAGGGCAGCAACTGTGCCAGGATGACGCTCGCCAGCGAGGCGACCGCCTGGATCGACAGGTCTATGCCGCCGAGCAGGATGGCGAAGGTGACGCCGGTCGCCAGGATGAACAGCACGGCGGTGTTGGCAAACAGCAGCGCCACGGTCTCGCCGGTCAGAAAGCCTGGCGCGGCAATCTCGATGATCAAAAGCAGCGCGACCAGCAGGACCAGCGGAATGGCGCCTTGCGTCCACTTACCTTCGAACACCTGCCTGATGGGAAAACCTTCACTCATCGGTCACACCATTGCTCGCAGTAGATCGATCTGGTTCGGTTTCTTGCCCGGGCTGGCGTCGAAGCGCGCGGTGATCTCGCCGTCGCGCATCACCAGCACCTGGTGCGACAGGCCGATCGTTTCCTCCAGCGTGTCGGAAATCAGAAGGATCGCCACGCCTTGCGCGGAGAGATCGCGGACCAGTTCGTAGACCTCCTCCTTGGCGCCGACATCGAGCCCGCGCGTCGGATGGTCGAGCACCAGGATGCGCGAGCCGGCCGTCATCCAGCGCGCCAGCACCACCTTCTGCTGGTTGCCGCCGCTGAGCTTGCGGCAGGCGGCATCGGGGCCAGGCGCCTTGATGCGCAGCCGCTTGATCCAGTCGGCGGCAAGCCTGCGCTCCTTGCCATAGTCGATGGCGCCATGGCGCATGACGCTGGAGAGATCGGCGAGCGAAATGTTCTCCGCGATCGACAGGAACATCACCAGCCCTTCGAGCCTGCGCTCGCGCGGCACATAGCCGATACCCCTGCGCACCGCCGGTTCCGGCGAGCCGAAGCGCACCGCGTCGCCGGCGATTTTCATTTCGCCCGCATCGTGCTGGAGAAAGCCGCCGATGGTGCGCGTGACCTCCTCACGGCCGGAGCCGACGACGCCGGCAATGCCGACGATCTCGCCGGCCCGGATCTTGAGATCGACGCCGTGATAGAAGCCGTTGGCGCCCAATCCCCTGGCCTCGACCATGACCGTATCGCGCGGTGTCTGCTGGCGTGCCTCGCGGTAATATTCGGCCTGCAGGCCGCGCCCGACCATGATCTCGTGCAATTCCGGCGCGGTGACCTCGGCCGCGCGGTGTTCGGCGACGACCGCGCCGTCCTTCATCGTGTAGACGCGGTCCGAAATCGCCAGCACCTCGTCGAGACGGTGCGAGACGAAGACGAAGCTGGCGCGGGATTTGAGCGAACGCACGCGCGCGAACAGCACCTCGATATCGGCGGCGTTGAGCACCGAGGTCGGCTCGTCGAGCAGGATGAGCAACTGCCGTTCGACCACTTCCTCCAAGGTCAGCGCCTTGGCCAACTCCACCATCTGGCGCGCGGCGAAGGTGAGTTCGGAGGTGCGCGCCGTGACGTCGATGTCGATGCCGATCTTGGCCAGCTGACGGCGCGCCGCCGCGTTCATGGCGCGCCAGTTGACGATGCCGAAGCGGGTAAAACGGTCTTCCTCGCCGAGATAGATGTTTTCGGCGACCGTCAGATTGAGCACCAGCGACTGTTCCTGGAACACCATGCCGATGCCATGCCGGGCCGCGTCGCGCGGGCTGCGCATGCGCAGCTGTTCGCCGTCCAGCGTCAGGCTGCCGCCGTCCGGGCGATAGCTGCCGGCCAGCACGCGCATCAGCGTCGATTTGCCGGCGCCGTTCTCGCCGATCAGCCCGACCACCTCGTTCGGGCGGACCTCGATCGAAACGTCGCGCAAGGCCTGCACGCCGGGGAAATTCTTGATGATGTGGGACGCCTGCAGCATGGCGCTCACTTCACGATTCTGAGGCGCATGCGGTCGAGCGACAGCGCCACCGCGGCGATGATCATCAGGCCTTGCACCGTCTGCTGGATATAGGGCGAGATGCCGAGCAGGATCATGCCGTTCGCAAGCACGGTGACGATCAGCACGCCGATCAGCGTGTTGACGACGCCGCCTTCGCCGCCGGTCAGCGCCGTGCCGCCGACGACGACGGCGGTGACCGCGGCAAACAGCCTGCCGTCGCCGATGACGGCGTGCGACTGGCCGAGCTGTGCGGCGGCAAGCACGCCTGATATGCCGAAGAAGAAACCGGCCAGCGCGAAAGCGGTGATGCGCACGCGCACCACGTTGACGCCGGAGAGCTTTGCGACATCCTCGTCGCCGCCGATCGCCAGTATGTGGCGGCCGAGCTTGGTGTGATACTGGATGACGGCGGCGAGCAGGAACGCGCCGGTGGCGACCCACACCGCCAACGGCAGGCCAAGGAAACGGTGCAGTGCCAGGTCGCGGATCGTGGCGTCGTTAAGCCGGATCGCCGAGCCGCCGAGCATATAGACCGACAGGCCAAGGCCGATGAACCACATGCCGAGCGTGGCCATGAAGGAGGGGATGCGCAGCATGGTCTGGACGAGGCCGCTGACAAAGCCCATGGCGGTGCCAGCGACGATTGCGGCGAGTACCGCCCACCAGCCATAATCATTGCCATTGCTGTCATTGGCGGCGAGCAGCACGACCACCATCGCCGACACCGACAGCGTGCCCTCGACGGAAAGGTCGATGCTGCCCATCAGGATGATGAAGGTCAGCCCCATCGCCAGCGTCAGCGGCACGGCGGCGGAGTTGGCAAGCCGCACCAGATTGCGCAGCTCGATGAAATTGGGATTGGCGATGGCGATGAGTACGCAGAGCACGATCAGCACCGCCAGCGGCGCCAGGCTGCGCCAGCGCCTGCCACCGAACACAGTGGCGATGCGGCCGGGGGGAAATGTCATAAGCGTCGTCCGCTCGATGTCCGAAACGGACTTCATGGGTTCTGTATGGATTGTCAAGAAACCGCTTCCCGTCTGCTAAAAAGGGGAGCGGGCCGCCAGGGAGCAGCGGCCCGCCCGGCGGTCAGGTGCGGATCGCTCCAGTCACCCGGCCCCACAGATCGTTCCAGTCGATCTCCGGTTTGGCATCGACATTGGTCTTGTAATATTCCTCGACATTGTCGTGCGAGATCAGCACCGCCTTGCCGTAGAATTCGCGGTGCTCCGGCGGCTCCTTGACCGGATCGAACTTGCCGATCTTGGCATTGTAGCCGATGGCGAGACCCATGCCGCCCTGCCAGAACGGATCCGACGTGACGGTGCAGGCGAACTCGCCCGTGCGCACCGCGTCGACCGCCGTCTTGATGCCGTCGACACCGACGATCGGCACCTTGCCGGCAAGGTTCTCGGCGCGCAGCGCTTCAAGTGCGCCGGAGCCCATGTCGTCATTGGCGGCCCAGATGCCCTTGATGTCGTCGCCGAAGCGGGTGAGCAGATTGCCCATCAGGTCGAAGGCCTCGGTCGATTTCCAGTTGGCGACCTGGAAGTCGAGCAGCTTGATGTCGGGATTGGCGGCGAGCGCTGCGTCCAGGCCCTTCTTGCGCTCGATCGCCGCCGTGGTCGAGATCAGGCCGCCGAGCGCCACGATGCCGCCCTTGCCGCCGATGGTCTTGAACAGGATCTCGGCGATGGTCTTGCCGCTTGCGATGCCGTCGAACTCGATATGGGAGACATAGTTCGGGTTGAAGTCCTTCGGATGCAGATCCGCCGGCTTGTTCCATTGCGTCACCACATAGGCGCCGGCCTTGGCGCAGGCCTCTACGATCGGGCGCGCGTCAGGCGTGTCGTTGGGATCGGAATTGAGCACCATGTTGCCGCCGGTCTTGGCCAGCATCGCCTTGATATCGGCGATGCCTTTCTCGCTGTTGCCTTCCGAAACCAGCGTTACATGTTCGAGCCCGGCCCATTTGGCATAGGCCTCGGCGCCGGTCTTCCACACGGCGTGGTAGGGGTTGGAGAGGGAGCGGATCGACGTCACCAGCGTCGGCTTTTCCTGGGCGCGCAAAACCCTCGGCATGGCGAGCGCCGCCGCGCCGGCGGTGGCGCCCATCATCAGCGTCCGGCGGTTGACCGTGCCGGTAAGCGTAAAATCTGTCCTGTCCTTCATTATTCGAACCTCCCGATTGAAATCTGTTTCCCGCCCGGCGGCAGGCGCGTGGAGCGCGGCCGGGCCTCCGATCGACGGATTGTCAAGTTCCTCCACTTGTACGACAACCCTTCAACACGATAACCATACCCTTTCTCTTGACGCGGCACAAGCGACTTGAGATCGTTGCGTAGAGGAGGGCAGGGCACTGATTTCGACCCTGCAAGGGAGCGAGAATGTCTGACTATATCATCGTCGGCGGCGGCTCGGCCGGCTGCATTCTGGCCGCGAGGCTGAGCGAGGATCCGGACGTCTCGGTCACGTTGCTCGAGGCCGGCCCGCCCGACACCGATCGCTACATCCATCTGCCGGTCGGCTTCTTCAAGATGACGGCCGGGCCGCTGATCTGGGGCTATGACACGGCCCCCGGCAGGGCGATCGAGGGCCGCACCATGGTCTATCCGCAGGCGCGCGTTCTGGGCGGCGGCTCCTCGATCAACGCCCAGGTGTTCACCCGCGGTTGCCCTGAAGACTACGACGGTTGGGCGACCGGCGATAGCTGCGCGGGCTGGAGCTACGCCGAAGTGCTGCCCTATTTCATCCGCTCCGAGGGCAATGACACATTCGCCGGCCCGCAGCATGGCATCGATGGTCCGCTCGGCGTTTCCAGCGGCGCGCCGCATCCGTTGACTCGGGTCTTCGTCAAGGCGGCACAGCAGGCGGGTCTTCCGTTCCGCGCCGATTTCAACGCCGGCCAGCAGGAAGGCGCCGGTTTCTACCAGACAACGACGCGTCAGGGGAAACGCTCAAGCACCGCTGTCGCCTATCTGAAGCCGGCGCTTGGCCGCAAGAACCTGGCGTTGCGCACCGACGCCACGGTCAGCCGCATCGTTGTCGAGAACGGCCGCGCCATCGGCGTCGAGATCATCGTCAATGGCCGCACCGAGCGGCTCGGCGCCGAGCGCGAGGTGATCGTCACCGCCGGCGCCATCGGCTCGCCGAAGCTACTGATGCTGTCGGGCATTGGCCCGGCTGCGCATCTCGGTACGCATGGCATCAAGGTGGTCCATGACCTCGCCGCCGTCGGCCAGAATCTGCACGATCACATGGATGTCGATGTCGTCGCAGAGCTAAACGGGCCGCATGGCATCGACCGCTACAAGAAGAAGCGCTGGCAGGCCGTCGCTGGCTTGGAATATGCGCTGTTCGGCAAGGGGCCGGTGGCGTCCAACATCGTCGAAGCCGGCGGTTTCTGGTGGGGCGACCGCGCTGAGAAAACGCCTGATATCCAGTTCCATTTCCTGCCTGGCGCCGGCGTCGAGGAAGGCATCGGCTCGGTGCCAGGCGGCAATGGCTGCACGCTGAATTCCTACCATGTCCGCCCCCGCTCGCGCGGCAGCGTCACGCTGCGATCGGCTGATCTGCGCGATCCGCCAATCATCGATCCCAATCCCTTCGCCGAGCGCTACGATCTCGAGCGCGCCATCGACGGCATCGAGATCAGCCGCGAGATCCTGTCGCAGCCGGCTTTTTCAAAATACATCAGCCGCGAGCATCTGCCAGGCGCGGCAATGCAGGGACGCGCCGCACTCGAAGCCTTCGCCCGCGAGCATGGGCGCAGCGCCTACCACCCGGTCGGCTCGTGCCGCATGGGCGGCGATGCCGGCAGCGTCGTCGATCCCGAGCTTCGCCTGCGCGGATTGCAAGGGCTGCGCGTCTGCGACAGTTCGGTCATGCCAAGCATTGTGTCGTCGAACACCAACGCCGCGGTCATCATGATCGCCGAGAAGGCGGCGGATCTGATAGCCGGGCGAGGCCCGCTGCCAGCGGTGACGGCCTAGAGCATGATCCCGAAAAGTGGAATCCGGTTTTCGGGAAAGATCATGCTCAAACAAAGAGATAGAGCCCCATCCCGATTCCATCGGGATGGAACAGGCTCTAGCG